>CAYNGG010000511.1:0-2976 GCA_964396575.1 uncultured Desulfobacteraceae bacterium
AACCAGCGACTCTCTGCTTAAAAGGCAGATACTCTACCGACTGAGTTAACGGCCCATAACCGTTAAAACCCTATATTTATCCATTCCTTTCCGGGATGTCAAGGGAAAAGTTGTTCTAACGCCGCCAGAAGGCCGGGACCAGGAGGATGATCACCGTGTAGATCTCCAGCCGGCCCAGGAGCATGCACCAGACGAGGAGCCATTTCCCCGCCGCCGGGAGGTGAGCGAAGTTTTCCACCGGCCCCACCGTCCCGAATCCCGGCCCGATGTTGCTGATGGTGGCCGCCACCGCGCCGAAGGCGGTCACGAAATCCACCCCCAGCCCGGCCAGTGCCACCGCGCTGAGGGCATACAGAATCATGTAGAGGCTCAAAAACCCCAGGATGCCGTGCATCACCGCGTCGGGGACCGGTTTTCCGCCGATCTTCACGTGGGTTACGGCCCGGGGGTGGATCAGGGCGAAGAGCTCCTTGTAGCAATACTTGACGCAGAGCATCACCCGGAGGCACTTCATCCCCCCGGCGGTGGACCCGGCCGACGCCCCCATGAACATGCAGAGAAGGATGATGATCCGGGACATGGCCGGCCAGGTCTCGTAGTCGGCCGTGGCGTAGCCGGTGGTGGTGATCAGGGAGACCACCTGAAAGGCCGCGTACCGGACCGCCGACCCGACGGTTTCGTAGGCCGTCCCCAGGATGTCATAAGCGACCACCGCCGTGAGGAGAATCACCGCGCCCAGGAAGAACCGGCACTCCGAATCCCGCCAGAAGGCCAGGGGGCGCCCCCGGATGAGCTGGTAGTGGAGCGAGAAGTTGATCCCGGCCAGGACCATGAAGACGATGATCACGATGTCGATGTAGAGGCTGTTGAAATCGGTGACGGAGCCGTTCCGGGTGGAAAATCCGCCGGTGGGCATGGTGGTGAAGGCGTGGCAGACGGCGTCGTAGAGGCTCATCCCGCCGAACATCAGCAGGGCGGTCTCGACAACGGTGAACAGGACATAGACCTTCCAGAGGATCATGGCGGTGTCCCGGATTCGGGGCTTGAGCTTGTCCGGGACCGGGCTGGGGACTTCGGCCTTGTAAAGCTGCATCCCGCCGACTCCCAGAAACGGGAGAATGGCCAGGGACAAGACGATGATCCCCATCCCGCCGAGCCACTGGATGAGGCTCCGCCAGAAAAGGAGCCCCCTCGAGAGGCCCTCGATGTTCGTGAGGATCGACGAGCCGGTGGTGGTAAAGCCGGAGATCGACTCGAAGGCGGCGTCGGTGAAGGAGACAAACTCGCCGCTCAGGTGGAAAGGCAAAGCCCCGAAAAGGCCGACGGCGGTCCAGCCCAGGGCCACGATCCCCATCCCCTCACGCTGGCTGATGTGACCGGCGTCCGGGGACCGGAAGATGAGGGCGAGGGCTCCGCCGCCGAGGACCGTCCAGGCGATGGACTGGAGCAGCGGCCCGACGTCCCCGCCCCGGTAGATAAGGGCCACGCCCAGAGGCAGGGTCATGAGGATGCCGAGGCAGGCCACCAGGATGCCGACCACGTAGAGGACGAAGCGCCAGCGCATGGGTTAAAAGTATTCCAGCTTGACGGCCAGGCGCTTTTCGATCTTGGGGATGGCCCGTCGGTGAGCGAAGATGATCACCCGGTCTCCCACTTTGATGACGCTGTCCCCGGTGGGGATGATGACCTTGTCATTCCGGAAGATGGCCGTCACCAGGGAGCCCTTGGGAAAGCCGACCTTGTGGATGGGCTTGTCCACGATGTCGGAGGTCTCCGCCGCGATGGCTTCTAAGACCTCGGCCTGATCGTCTTTCAGGGAGACGGCCGACAGGACCTTGCCCTGGCGGATGAATTGGAGGATGGTGTTGATGGCCGACAGGCGGGTGTTGACCACCTGCTCCAGGCCAATGGCCAGCGTCACCGGGAAGTAGCTGAGCTTGCTCACCTTGGTAATCACATGCCGGGCCCCCATCCGACGGGCCATCAGGGAGGTGAGGATGTTGGTTTCCTCATCGTCCGTCAGGGTGATCACCACGTCCATGCCGGCGATGTTCTCCTCGCTTAAAAGCTGCTGATCGGAGCCGTCACCATGGAGAACCATCACGTTGTTGAGCTTTTTGGCCAGCTCGTGGGCGCGGGCCTCATCCTTTTCGATGATCTTGGCGTGGATGGAGCGGCTCTCCATGAGGGTGGCCAGCCGGGTCCCCACCCGGCCGCCGCCCACGATGAGGGCGTTCCGGATGGGCTCCGAGCGGATCTGGAAGAGCGCCAGGGTCTCTTCGAGCTTGTCCGTCTCGCTGAACAAGTAAACCAGATCGCCGACCAGGAGCTGATCGTCGCCTGTAGGGATGATCAGCTCGTCGTTCCGGATCACGGCGGCGACCAGGAGCTTCCCCCGGCCGATGGTGTCGGGGATCTTGTGGAGATGGACGCCGCAGAGGGGCGTCTTCTCGCTCATGAGCACCCCGATGAGCTTCACCCGGCCGTCGGCAAAGTCGCTCACGTCCACCGCCCCGGGGACGCTCATGAGCCGATCGATGGTCCGGACCACCTCCACTTCGGGGTTGATGATGGTTTTGATCCGGGGGGCGCCCGTCTGAAAGGTTTCGTGGAAGTCGTCGTAATCCGCGTCCCGGAGCCGGGCCAGCTTATCCGTGGTGGGGGAAAGGGCGTCGGCCACCAGGCAGGCCACCAGGTTGGCCTCGTCGCTGTCGGTGACGGCCAGGAAGATATCCGCCCCCTTGATGCCGGCCTGCTTGAGGACCACCGGGCTTCCGCCGGACCCTTGAATCACCTGGACATCGAGATTGTCCGAAACCCGCTGGAGCGCGGTTTCGCTTTTATCGATCACCACGACGTCCTGATTTTCCAGCGCCAGGCGGCCGGCGATGTGGTAGCCGACCTCACCGGCGCCGACGATTACGATTTTCACGTTGGGTCTCCTTATAAGGAAGACCTCCGAGGTTTCCAAAAAAA
>CAYNGG010000512.1:0-2975 GCA_964396575.1 uncultured Desulfobacteraceae bacterium
GCAGTTCACCATTTATGATTTCTCCAATCATATTTTCTGGTATGTCAAATAAATCAGTGTATGTCGCTTCCTTTTTTGCTCCGTCGCCCATTATGTGTTTTCCTCTCGGCAACCTGCCGAGCTACAGCGATTCAGACCTTGCATTTTCCAAAATTCTCACTTCTTTAGGTATGGAGCGCAGCGGAATCGCCGGTCAGAGTTGATACGGTTGTTATGCATGCCTCCATCTCGACCCAATTTTCCGGTTTCTGGATGGACACTAGCGAACAGCCTAAGGATTGGCAATGATCCGAATTCGATCCTTTCGCCACGTATAAACTATTATCACCTTACCACAAAAAAGCGAGGGAACCGATTCAAACGCCGTTTGAAATCTCATCCGGCTCCATCCGGGGCAGGTAAACCCGGAAGGTGCTCCCCCGGCCGGGCCGGCTTTCCACTCCGATGGCCCCGCCCCAGCTTTTGACCGCCCCCAGAGCCAGGGGAAGGCTCAGGCCGCGGCCGGGGAATTTGGTGGAGAAGAAGGGGTCGAAGACCCGCTCGATATCCCCGTCCGCCATCCCACAGCCGGTGTCCGAGACCTCCAGACAGACATAAAGGGGCGCGGCGGGCTCCCGGTCGGATGGGAAGAGATGGGTTCGGGAGATCTCATCGGCCCTGACGAATTTTGTTGTCAGGCCGACCACGCCGTCGCCGTCCCCGATGGCCTCAACGGCGTTGCGGACCAGGGTGGTGAAGATTTCCTTGAGCCGGGCTTCCTCGGCGGTGACCGTCAGAGGGGCCGGGCTGATGTCGGTCTGGAGCCGGACCGTTTCCGGCGGGATCGCCTCAAGTGTCTTCAGGCTCCGCCGGCAGCAGTCTCCAAGGTCCAGCGGCTTTTCCAGCGCGTTCGTCTGTCCCAGGTAAACCAGCATGGCCCCGCTGACCTGGGCGGCGTCCTCGGCCGACGTCATGGCCGCGCTCAAGTGGTCTCGGAGCCATCCGTCGTGAGGGATGTCGTCTAAGGCCATCTCCAGGCGGCCGATCACCACGCTGAGGTGGTTGTTGAAGATGTGGGCGACGGCCCCGGCCATCCGGTTTAAGCTTTCGGTCTTCCGGACCTGGTGGAGCCGGGCGAGGAGGGCCTCCCGCTCCGCTTCCGCCGCCTTCCGATCGGTGATGTCGGAATGGGTGCCGATAATCCGGAGAGGCTTGCCGTCCGCCGTCCATTCCATCACCTTCCCCCGGTCCAGCACCCACTTGTAGGACCCATCCTTGCATCGGACCCGGTGCTCATTCCGATAGTACGGCGTCTCTCCCTCCAAATGACGATCCAGGTCCGCGTGGGTTTGGGCCCGGTCCTCGGGATGTATCCGGGAATCCCATTCATCGAGGGTCTCGCCGATCTCATGGCCCGCAAAGCCGAGCATGGCTTTCCACTGCTCGGAAAAAAAGACCCGATCCGTCCGGGCGTCCCAGTCCCAGACGCCGTCGCCGGCGCCTTCCAGAGCGAAATGCCATCGCTCCTCGCTTTCCCGCAAGGCGGTGTCGAGCTGTTTCCGGCGGGAGATGTCCACGACCATGCCCAGGCCGAGCCGCAACCGGCCGTCCATATCCCGGATGGATGTGGTGACCAGCTCCGCCCAGACAGGGTCGCCGCCCTCTGTCAGATAACGCTTTTCCAGTTGGACCGATGGGCGCTTCCCCTCCATGATCTCCCGGATCAATGGGACCTCCCGGGCCAGGTCCTCGGGATGGGTGATCTCCGCCACCGTCATCGACAACAGCTCCTCTTCCGTGTACCCCAGCATTCGGCAAAAAAAGGGGTTGGCCGCCGTGATCCGGCCGTCCGGTTGGACCGTGACGATGCCGATGGGGGCCCCGTCGAAGACCCGCCGATACCGGGCCTCGCTCTCTTTGGAAGCCCTTTCGGCCTTGCGCCGCTCTTCGATCTCCCGGATCAGCGTATCGGTTTGGGTTCGGACCTGCCGCTTGACGGTCCAGGTCCAGAAGACCGATCCGGCCAGGAGGAGAAGCAGGATGGCGAATCCGAATGCGATGCCGTAGAGGTATTCCGACGGCAGAGCGGAAGGGTGCTCCAGCGGGGTGAACCATTTCTGGTAGATCTCGGCGTAGCGGCCGCTTTGGTTCAAAATGGCCAGCCCCCGATTGAAGGCGGCCAGGAGCTCCGGGTGAGTCCCATCCCGGACCGCGTAACAGTATTCGGCGGGTCGGAGGGGCGGGCCGGTGGGGGTCAGATTGTCCAGGGAAAGCTGGTCGATCCAGTAAAGGCCGGGCAGCTTGGCCACCAGAGCATAGTCGCGGTCTCCGTCGGCCAGGTCTTTCAGAGCGTCCGCCTGAGTGTCATACGCGGCAATCCGGTCGGTGATCCCCTTTTCGAGGAGGTAGTCGTGCATGATATCGCCCCGCATGACGGCGATGGACCGGCCCGAAAGCCCGGCCTCGGTGGTCAACGGCGGCTCCCCGAGCCTCGAAAACGCGGAGTGATAAACGATGGTGTGGGGCGTTGAGAAATCGACGTTCCGATCCCGCTCCGGCGAGTAAAACATCCCGTGGATCGCGTCGATCCGCCCGGCTAAAAGGGCCTCGCGGGTCTCGGCCCAGGGACCCAGGCGGATTTCGACCTCGAGCCCCATGACTTCGGCCACCGCCCGGGTCAGCTCGACATTGTAACCCGTGGGCTCGCCCCGCTCGGTCAGGTATTCATAAGGCGGGTAATCATGGTCGCCGCCGATCACGATGAAATCCGCGGCGGCGGTCAGCGCCGGGATCAGGAGAAGTGCCAACGGGAGCAGATATCTGGCAATCATATTGAATTCACTCGGTTTGCGGTGTTGGTGCCATGAGGCGACGATTCATCCGAAAAAAGCTAGTCGACGGGTAAAATCTACCACAACCCGCCACTACCGTCAAAGCCGCGGCGGGTCACATTAAGCTTGACAAAATCGCTTATGTTGCGTCTTATGCGAAACAGG
>CAYNGG010000513.1:0-2940 GCA_964396575.1 uncultured Desulfobacteraceae bacterium
CTTGTAAGATGAGCCATGATAGACACGAAAAAACACGACAAAAGAAGCTGACCACGGAAGGCGGCGAATGAAGAGGGCAACTGATAAGGAACCCTTGTCGGTTCATCCCAGGGCTATAGGGAATGGCTTATGAAACCTTATGAGCCGAATAAACTGCCACTGGAAAATTTGGATTATCAGCGTTTGTTTGCCTTAGTAGGTGACGCCAATGCCGAGCTGGCGCGTTATGACGGGCTGCTGCAGGGTATTGTGAATCCTTCCGTGATGCTCTCACCGTTGACCAATGAGGAGGCGGTCCTTTCGTCCAAGATAGAAGGCACACAGGCAACGGTCGATGAAGTTCTGGAACAAGAAGCGGGAATGATTAAGGGAGGCCAAAAAGGTAAAGATATTCAGGAAATTATCAATTACCGAGAAGCCTTGCGTTCCGCCCATCATTATCTGAATGAACGCCCCATCACCCTCTCATTTGTTCGTGAGCTGCATAAGATCCTGCTCAACAGTGTGCGTGGTCAGGATAAAACTCCGGGAGAATTCCGCAAAGATCAGAACTGGATTGGCAGTTACGGTTGTCCCATTGAACAGGCTGCATTTGTCCCGCCTAACCCCTTACAACTTCAGGATCATTTGGAAGCGTGGCAGAGCTACATGGCTTCAAGCGATATTGACTTGCTCCTGCAAACAGCCGTTATCCATGCCCAGTTTGAGCTGCTTCACCCTTTTAAGGACGGCAATGGCCGTATCGGACGCATCCTGATTCCGCTTTTCCTCTATCAGAAGAAAAAGCTCTCCCAGCCTATGTTCTATTTGAGCTCATACCTGGAAGCGAATCGGGAAGAATATTATGTGCGCCTGCACAACATTTCCCGTGAAGACGACTGGAACGCTTGGATTGCCTTCTTTCTGAAAGCCATCACCGAACAGGCGAAAAATAATAATGCCAAGATTAGAGCGATCATGGGGCTCTATGAATCCATGAAGAACCGAATTCATGAAATTACCCATTCGCAGTACACTGTGCATCTACTTGATGCAATCTTTGACCGACCCATTTTTGAAACAACCGACTTTGTAAAACGTACTAGCATCCATAAACCCACGGCCATGGGTTTGCTCAGAAAACTCAAGGGGGCGGATATTTTGAAAGAGATCCGCCCCGGTAGCGGCAGACGCTCGGCTGTCCTCTGCTTCCCGGAACTGCTGAATATTGCTGAAGGGAGGAAAATTCTATGACGGATTTTGTGTATCGTCTGACATTTCCTACGGCATTTGTGTATCGCAAAACCAGATTCACGATACACAAATGCGTTTGTAGCTTACAGAATATCCACAAACTATTTTGTGGATCATCTTTTAAATTTCAGTATCCACAAAACCAGCTTTTCTGCCTTACCCTTCTGTCGCCCGCTTTTTTGTGTCCCCCATGTTTGGCGTTCATTGACCCTTAAGATAGTCACGAACTGAGGAGATCCTCACGGACTGAATGAAAACAATGAAAGAAACAAAGGAACACCAGAATATGAGCCGGAATCCGGCCTTTGATAAGCTCATCCGCCTGTTAAAAGAGCTGTTCCAACTGGATCAGCCCGACCTGGACTTCGGCCTTTACCGCGTCATGCACGCCCGTGCCCGGGAAATCAGCCGGTTTCTGGACCAGGATCTGCTCCCCCAGGTCCAGGCTTCCTTCAGGCAATACCGGATCGTTGATAAGGCCGAGCTGGAAAAAGAGCTAGCAGAGATAATTGCCGGCATTGAGAAAGCTGACATGGACCCCGAGGCTTCTCCAAAGGTGAAAGAGCTGCGTCAGAAAATTTCCGAGCAGGGCGTGGATGTCAGCGGTCTGGAGCATGAAGTTTACGACCATCTCTACAAATTTTTCCGCCGCTACTACCATGAAGGCGATTTTCTGGCCAAGCGCGTCTATAAGCCCGGCGTTTACGCCATCCCCTACGAAGGTGAAGAGGTCAAGCTCCACTGGGCCAACAAGGACCAATACTACATCAAAACCAGCGAATACCTGAGGGATTACGCCTTTGTCCTGAAGCCCGAAGCCAAAGACGATTCCATGCGGGTGCATTTCCGGCTGGCTGACGCGGCCGAAGGCGAACACGGAAATATCAAGGCCAATGGAGATCAGAACCGCGTCTTCATTCTGGCCGAAGCAGACTTTATCACCGAGGAAGCCGGCGAAAGCGGCAAGGAGCTGGTGATCCGCTTTGAATACCGCCCCGCCACCCTGGATGACTGGTCCGAAGCGGCCAGAGTGCGAGCCACTGAAGCGGCACGGAAAAAGCCGCCTATTCAGAAAGCGTTGCGCGATGATGCCGTGCGCCGTATTCTGGCCGTTGATGATGAAACCTTGAAACCCTGGCTGTCGGAGCTGGCCAAAACCCACATTAAGGCCAACGGCGAGCCGGCGGACTACAACCGTTTGGCCGCGCACCTGAACCGATACACCGCCCGCAACACCTTTGACTACTTTATCCATAAGGACCTTGGCGGCTTTCTCCGTCGGGAGCTCGATTTTTATATCAAAAACGAAGTCATGTTCCTCGACGATATCGAGTCCGAAACCGCCCCGCGGGTGGAGCAGTATCTGTCCAAAATCAAGGTCATCCGGCGGATCGCCGGCAAGATTATCGATTTTCTGGCCCAACTGGAAAATTTCCAGAAAAAGCTCTGGCTGAAAAAGAAATTCGTGACTGAAACGTCCTGGTCAATCCGGGTGGGGTGCATCCCGGAAGCATTCTATCCCGAGATCGCGGCCAATGATAGACAAAGAGAAGAATGGGTCAGTCTGCATGCCATTGATGAGATCCAGGGGGATCTGCTTACCGCGGGCTACAGTGAGCCGCTTACGCCTGAATTTTTAAAAGCCCATCCCACGCTGATGGTGGATACCCGGCATTTTGATGAAGGGTTTACCCAGCGGCTTTTGGA
>CAYNGG010000514.1:0-2929 GCA_964396575.1 uncultured Desulfobacteraceae bacterium
CCCCCTTGGGTCCCTTTAGCCGGGCCTTCGCCCCAGGGGGTTTCGGGATTCATTTAACCGGCTGGGGAAACCCGAGGGCCGGGATAGCGTCCCCGGGCCGTTTTCAGATCTTATAGATGATCCGGGATTCGGTGATGATAATGTCCACGTGGCGGTCGTGGGGCTCCATGGGGAGCTGGCCGAGGATCTGGTCCTCGAGGGTCAGGGCCACCTTCCGGGTGGTGATGGGCAGCTTCGGGAGCAGACGGTCGTAGGTTCCGTCGCCGCCGCCGAGCCGTCCGCCCTTTTCATCAAAGGCGAGTCCCGGCAGAATGGCAATGTCAATGCATTCGAGGGGAACCTCTTTGCACCGGTTCGGGTCGGGCTCCATGGTCCCGGAGCGACCTCGCCTGAGGTCGGCGGAGGGATCATCGATTTTCAGGAGGCGGGCTTCCCCGGTGTTCGGGTCGAACAGCGGCAGGATCACCATCTTATTGAAGCCGTAGCAGTTATTGATGATCCGTTGGGTCTTCACCTCCCGGCCGGAGTTGATGTAGAGCAGGGGAATTCGGGCCTCCTGGAAATTGGCAAAGCCGAAAAGGCGATCCTCGATTTGTCTCATCCGATCGGCCACGATGTCCTCGGTCATCGCGGACAGCACCCGCGCCATGTCCGCGCGGATCTGTGATTTCGCCCCTTGAATGTCATCCATATTCGATCTCCCGGCAGGTTGATATTCAGCCTGCCCCACCATACACTGAAACGGGAATAGAAGTCAACTTATAATAATTATTGACTATATGGGTCTCACATGATACGGGTGGCCACATTGCCGGGCTGATTTTCCAAGTCAATCGCCCGCAAGGTGCCGCCATATAACCGCTTAAAAATAGGAGCCACCATGCTCGAAATCAAGTTTGTACGGGAGAATCTGGAGCGGATACAAGCGGCTCTGGCCGCTCGGGGGGACGCCGCCGACCTGGCGGCCTTTTCCCACCACGAAGCGGGGCGCCGTCAGATCCTTGGCGAGATCGAGGACCTGCGTCACCAACGGAACGTGGTTTCCGAAGAGATCGCTCGGATGAAGAGTGCCGGGGAGGACGCCGAGGCTCAGGTCCTGCGGATGCGGGACGTGGGGGCCCGGATCAAGGCACTGGAAAAGGACCTGTCCACCCATGAGACGGCCGTCCAGGAGATCCTCATGGGGCTGCCCAACATCCCCCATCCTTCTGTCCCCGTCGGGCGCGACGAGTCGGAAAACATCCTCGTTAAGACCGCCGGGGAGCCGCCCGACTTCGATTTCGAGCCCCAGCCCCATTGGACACTCGGCGAGGCCCTGGGCATCCTCGACTTCGACACGGCATCCCGGATCACCGGGGCCCGGTTTCCCCTTTACTTCGGGGCCGGGGCGATGATGGAGCGGGCTCTGATCAACTTCATGCTCGACCTCCACACCGTGACCCACGGCTACCAGGAGGTGCTCCCGCCGTTTATCGTCAACCGGACGGCCATGACCGGGACGGGCCAGCTTCCCAAATTCGAGGCCGACCTCTTCAAGCTGGAGGGCTGGGACTACTTCCTGATCCCGACGGCCGAGGTTCCGGTGACCAACATCCACGCCGGTCAAGTCCTGGATGAAGACCGGCTGCCGGTTTACTACACCGCGTTTACCCCCTGCTTCCGTTCGGAGGCCGGCTCCTACGGCAAGGACACCCGGGGCCTGATCCGCCAACACCAGTTCAACAAGGTCGAGCTGGTCAAGCTCTCCCGGCCGGAAAACTCCTATGACGAGCTGGAAAGTCTCCTGGCGGACGCCGAAGCGGTCCTCGATCAATTGGCGCTCCCCTACCGGGTGGTGACCCTCTGCACCGGGGACCTGGGCTTTTCCTCGGCCAAGACCTACGACATCGAGGTCTGGATGCCGGCCCAGGCGGCCTACCGGGAGATCTCCTCGTGCAGCAACTTCGAGGATTTTCAGGCCCGTCGGGCCAACATCCGGTTCCGGAGGCGGGGCAAGAAGGGGACCGAGCTGGTCCACACCTTAAACGGCTCCGGGCTCGCCGTGGGCCGGACGGTGGCGGCCATTCTCGAGAACAACCAGCAGGCTGACGGGTCGGTGATCATCCCCGAGGCCCTGCGGCCCTACATGCGGGGCATGGCGGCCATCGGCCCCGCCCCGGCCGGTAAAGGAGATTCATCCCGTGATCCTCGATGACTTCCCGGAAGACCTTCGCCCTCATCTGATTCCGACGCCCTCGGGCCGGCTAATCTACCGCTGCCTGGGCTGCGAGCGGGAATACGGGATCGACAAGCTTCTTTATACCTGTCCGGACTGCGGCCGGGTTCTGCTGCTCCATGACGCCGAATTCGACCGGCTCAAGGCGATCTCGCCGGCCACCTGGCACCGTCTTTTCGACTACCGGAAGATGCTCCGGGAGCCGGCTCTGAAGGGCATTTACCGTTACCACGAGCTCATCGGGCCGGTGATCCCCCTGGACGCCGTGATTTACCTCGGCGAGGGGCACACTCCGGTGGTGGCGGCCAACGAGGCTCTGTCCGAGCGGGTCGGGGTCCGGTTCTATTTTAAAAACGACGGCCAGAACCCGTCGGCTTCCTTCAAGGACCGGGGGATGGCTTCGGCCCTGAGCTACATCCACTTTCTGCTGAAAACCGGCCGGCTCCGGGATGTCCTGGCCGTCTGCGCCTCGACCGGGGACACGTCGGCCGCCGCCGCCCTCTACGCCGCTTACCTCAAGCCCAAGGTGAAGTCCGCGGTGCTGTTGCCTCATAAAAAGGTCACGCCCCAGCAGCTCTCCCAGCCTCTGGGCAGCGGGGCGAGGGTGTTTGAAATTCCGGGGGTCTTTGACGACTGCATGAAGGTGGTGGAGCACCTCTCCGAGACCTGGCCGGTGGCCCTTCTCAACTCCAAAAACGCCTGGCGGATTCTGGG
>CAYNGG010000515.1:0-2926 GCA_964396575.1 uncultured Desulfobacteraceae bacterium
AAGCTCATGGTTCTATCCATTTTCATGCCTGGGGGTGATCGTGGTGCCAGCCCCGATCATGAGGTTTATTGGGTCAGTGTTCATCCGGAAGCTCGTGGCGAGATGGAAGCCCGATAGACCTTTGATCACGCCATCGGCGTGAGGTGGATTGGATATTCCGTAGGGGCGATCGGCCGGTCGCCCTGACCGCGCAAAGCGGATAGCGGGCAAATCGGCCGCTTATGGATGAGCACGAGCTATGTCTCCAAGAAGGTAAACCATGGATCGCGATCGACTGTTCCGGCACCTGCCGCTGGCCGGCGGGTTATTCATATTTCTGGCGCTGATGATTTTCATCGGCTGGACGGCTTTGGCTCAGCCCCCGGACGAATTGGGGCCGCCCCCGACGGCCCAAGTCGATGCCGACGCGGTCCTGGCCGAGACCACCGGGGAGGAGGAGCCTGAGCCGTCGGCGTCGGCGGAATACGGGAGACTCATGAGCTCCATCGAGGCCACCATCCGGTCGGAGCGGGAGGCCCTGGACCAGCTCGAGCGGCAAATGGAACAGACGGAGGCCGCTGAAAAGGCGTTCAGTGATCAGATCAACGCCTACAATCTCCAGTTGTCCGCCCGCGGGAACCTGCTCCTGTCTCCGGACACCCCCATCGAGGAGCTGGAGCGGGCCTGGGCCGCCCATCAGGCCGCGGCCGCGACCATGGCCGAAAAGCTGGCCGCCCTCAAGGCCCGGCGGGAGGCGGTGGCCCAGTCTCTTAAGGCCACCGAGGAGCAATACGCTCTCAACCAGAAGCAGCTCATGGAGATGGGCTCCACGGGCGTAAACGGAACCCGGGCCCAGGCCCAGGTGGAGCGCTTCCAGGCGCTCATCCGCTTGCTGACCGAAAAGCTGAAGCACTACGAAACCCTAAACGAACGCTACGCCCAACAGATGGCTCAGCTCGAAGAGACCATCAAGGCCTACCGGGACTTTTCCGGCCGGTTTGAACAGGAGATCACCACCCGGCGCAAAGATGCCCTGTTCATGCGGAAGGACACGCTCCTTTCCTTTTTCGATTTGAATGTGCTCGCCGACGTGGTAGATCAGTTGAAGCGTCAGAGTCTTCGGCTATTTACGAGGGAATTCTGGATTGAGCAATTCCAGGCCACCGGTTCGATCCGGCCGGCGGTGTTGATTTCCGCGGCGATGCTGTTCCTCCTGACCCTCTTTCTGACCTGCCGGCTCAAGCGGCACGCCGAGCGACTCGACCAGTCATACCGGATGGCCGAGCGATACCCCTGGCGAAGCATCGCCTCTCTCCTGCTGGGCCGCTCCCTGCCGCTCTTCGGGGCGACGCTCTTTTTCTACGGCTATACCCAGATCCGGGGCTATTACACCACGGTTCCCCTGGTGCGAACCCTGCTCGGCTGCCTCCTGGCCTGGCTGCTGACCCGATGGATAATCGGGGCCATCCGGCTCTGGAACGAACGGATGCGTCCGCCGATTCCGGCCCCCCTCGCCCGGCGGCTCACCGGGTTGTTTCTGGGAATCCGACTCTTCATCATCGCCTACGCGGTGATGGCCTGGCTGATGGGCAAGGCCAACATCCTGCTGCTCCTATGCCGGGTCCTGTTCCTGCTCTCCCTGATCCTCTGGGGAATCCGGTTCTGGCACCATCTCCGCCGGTCTGACCCGGACGCTCAGCGGATCATCCGGCTGTTTTCCGTCTTTCGGCGGTGGCACCTGGCGGCCGAGCCGGAGGGGGCCGAGCCGGGATCAGCCCGCCGGATCTGGATCAAGACCGCGATCCTGGCGGCGGCGGATGTCTTCGTGATCGGCGCGGTGATCCTGGAGGTCGCCGGCTACGGCTCCCTGGCAACCTATTGGATGGTTTCCTGGGGGTGGACTCTGGTGGTGATCCTCTGGGGAGGGATTCTGCTGGGGGCCCTTCGGGAGGCGGAGCGCATCGGGCGGGAGACGGTTTACTACGGGCCCGTGGACCTGCCGGCCCGGCCGTCGGATCCCTTCCGCTGGCTGGTCCTCAAGGTGAGCTGGATCGCCTGGGCCGGCCTCCTGGTTCTGGCCATCCTGTTTGTTTGGGGGGCTAAGCAGGTGGTTATCCTCAGCTTTTTCCGGGTGCTCAGCCAGCCCCTGCCCTTCGGGGATCTCAAGTTGAGCCTGTTGGGAATCATCTGGGCCGTGGTCGTGCTCCTGTTCACCCACGCCATCGCCAGCCTCTGGAAAAACACCCTATCCATTCGGATCTTCGCGGACAGCGGCCTGGAGTCGGGCCTGAAAAGCTCGATCACCGTCATCACCGTCTATTTCCTTTGGGGCTTCGGGGCTCTGCTGGCGCTGAACGTCGTGGGCGTGAGCAGCACCTCCATGGCGGTGGCCTTCGGTGCCCTGGGTATCGGGCTCGGCTTCGGTCTCCAGAACATTTTCAGCAACTTCGTCTCCGGTATCATTCTTCTCTTCGAGCGGCCCATCCAGGTGGGCGACGCCGTGGAGGTCAACGGGATCTGGGGAGAAGTCAAGCGAATCAATGTCCGGGCAACGGTGGTCCAGACCTACGACAACGCGGCGCTCATCATCCCTAACTCCGATTTCATCAGCAGCCAGGTGACCAACTGGAGCTTCAAAGACGTTCGGATCCGGCGGATCATTTCGGTGAGAGTCGCCTATGGCTCGGACGTGGAAGCCGTCAAGCGGATTCTGATGGAAATCCCCGACGCAATCCCCAATGTCCTGAAATATCCCCGCCCCTATGTCCTGTTCACCCAGTTCGGGGAGAGCGCCCTCGACTTCGAGCTCCGGCTCTGGACCGATATCGATAACATGCTCACCGTGGACAGCGAGGTCCGGTTCGAAATCAACCGCCGGTTCAAGGAAGCGGGCATTCAGATCCCGTTTCCCCAGCGGGATGTCCATTTCTACCCCCACGGGCGGGCG
>CAYNGG010000516.1:0-2922 GCA_964396575.1 uncultured Desulfobacteraceae bacterium
AGCGTGGTCATCAAGCCGATGGCTTCGTGCCGGAAAACCGGTTCCGGACAACCATGTTCAGCGCATGCGTTGAACATTCGCTCGATGCCGGTCCCCCAGGCCTCGACTTTCCCGGCAAGAAAGAAGACACGGGCGATATCCGGGTTGAAGGGAATCGAGGCGTGCCTTCCAAGCAGATCCTTGATGCTCCAGTTTTCAGGCAAATGGGCATTGTTCCAGATCATGATCCGGTCGTCATAAACCTTGATCTGAATCGGGTTGCCGCTGGAATAATCCTTGTGGGCGATGGCGTTGACGACGGCTTCCCGGAGCGCCGTTTCGGGAAGGGGAAAGATTTCTTCTCTTTGTGTCCCCGTAAACCGAATCGCGGCATGGGTATATTTGGTCAACAGCAGGTCCATGGTTTTGTCGAGCTGCGTGAAGAGGTCGCCTTCGATGAGATCGTGGAATCTCAGATCGCTGTCGCTTTTGAAATAGCCGATCTTGACGAACGCCCCGGTGAAGAATCTTTGAGGGTCCGGATGAAACAGCAGCGCCGCCGCACGGGTCAGATAATCGCCTTCGGTCAGCCGCAACCGCTCGATCAAAATCGCGTCATCATCGTCCAGGATCGATTCGGGCAACCGTTGGCGCCGAACAGCTTCGCGGCGGAACCAGGCCAGCAGGCGCCCGTCCAGATCGCCGACGGCAAGCCGGGGCTGGGGGACCGCATCCCAGCGTCTGCCGGTCTTGCCCAGCAAAAACCTATCCAGAGCGGCCCCTTTGAGCTCCTGTTTGGTGCTGCCGCTCCGGTAGTGGTACTGGCCTTTGTAGCTGACGGGATACGGGTACGGGTCCACCGTGATCCGCAACAGGTTGTGCCCGTCTTCCTCCAGCAGATCGATATCGGCGATAATGCCCAGCGTGTCCCGCATTTTGTTGGGCAGGTCTTCCATCAGCTTGTCGGCATCGGTCAGCCCGACGGGCCGGCCCCGGTTGTCCCGGCCGATTTCCAGGACGCCGCCCTGGGCGTTGGCGAACCCGCAAATCCATTTGAGGTATTCGTCCCGCCAGGATTGTTTGTATTCGATGTTCTGAGATTCGTTCATGGGGCGGACTCCGTTGCGGCCACCAGCTCCCACCCCCGGAAGACCAGGGCCAGGCGCTTTAGAACCGTCCCGTCTCTCCGGCGGGCCACCCGCTCATCGGCCGCATACCGCGCAAGCTGCCGTTGAGCTTCCGCCATCAGGGTTTCCCGCTTTTCTTCGGAATAGTCGTTTCGCTTCATGTATTTGATTTCAATGAGCCAGCCGTATTTCACGGCCGGATATTTGGCGGTGAACGGCTCCAGATAAATATCCGCGAACCCTTTCGAGACCTCTTCCTCAGAGCGCGACAGATAGAAATCCGTCACGTTCAAATAGGCCAGCAGAAAGGTCTGGATCACTTTTTCGCCGGTCAGGTAATCCCGGATGGACGTCTGCTTTTTCACCTCGTCGGGCAGAAATTGGATGACCGGCTCCCATTGCCCCTCGAAGGCCATGTCGCGGACCAGATTGGCGAACCGCCAGAGATCGACGCTGAAAACATCCACATCCTCGTACCCCTCGCGGATAAAGCTGTACATCAATTGGCGGACGGTCCGGTTCGGAATCCGGAGCTCGCCGCTGGGGGCATGGCTCAAGAGCCCAAAGTAAAAGAGCAGCGAGATGAAATTGGACGGCTTGAGCAGCCGCTCCACCGGAAAGCTCTCCGCGATCCGGACCACGCTTTCCCCTTCGGTTTCGATGATGTTCGCAAGCCGCCGGAAATTGCCGTTCAGCCGCCGGTCGAGGACAATCAGATGACGGAGCTTGGTGTAATCGATCCGGACGTTCTGGTCGATCATCCGGTCCGGGGGCTCATGGGATTTGATAAAATCCCGGGCGAAATACAACGTCATGTTGGTGTTGAAAAGCGGTTCCGCCGACCCGTCCGAAAACCGGTAATTGCCGTACCATTCCGCCATGAGATCCACGGTGTCCTCGAGCCGGGATTCGGGGACGCCGTAATAGGTCAAAAGGTCCCGGACATCCTGTTGGGTAAACCCCAGCAGCTCGTTGAATTCAGGGGACAAAGTAATGTTTTGGCCGATGTTGAACCCGCTGGTGACATCGTCCATGGTCACCGGCGAAACGCCGGTGATGAACATCCGGGCAATGCCGGCGTCAACTTGATCGGTGGCGCCTTTCAAGACGTTGAAAAAGAACCGCAAAAACCCCGTGCCATGGGTCATCTCGTGATAGGCCGCCTGGCCCGCCGTGGCGAGGATGGTGTTGGCAAAGTGGTCGTATTCGTCGATTAAGACATAGACGCCAAGACCTTTGGAGCCCGCGTAATTCAGCAGAAATTCGAGCTTGTGATGCGCTGCTCCGCGCCGCGCCATCATGCTGAAATAGGGGTCTCCCAGAAGATCCCGATATTTCTCCCCGAAAAAATAAAAGCAGGTGTCCGCGTGCTCCTGAAACGACGTCTCGGTTTTCTCCGGGGCGGGATTCACCTGGGAAAAATTGAATTTGAGAATCAGGTGGGCATTTTTTTCGGGCGTGGGGTGGGCGCCGATATGGGTCCCCTTGAACAGAAAATCGAATTCATCCTTCCGGGCAATGTCGTAGTAACATTCCAGGACCGTCAACAGGGAAGATTTCCCGAACCGCCGGGGGCGGATCAGGAACAGGTATTTCCCCGCCCCTTCGAGCTGGGGGAGATAGCGGGTTTTGTCCACATAGTAATAATTTTCCCGCCGGATCGTTTTATAGCTCGATATGGAGTAGGGGATTTTTTTGAGCGTCGTCATGCCGGCTCCTTTTTCGCTTCCGAATGGTTGACCAGCCGGACCCGGCCGGTGAGGAGCTCCTGCATCATGCCCTGCTTGATCATTTTGGTCTTGTCCCGGCGGCGCTC
>CAYNGG010000517.1:0-2920 GCA_964396575.1 uncultured Desulfobacteraceae bacterium
ATGGTTTTCAACAAAGGCGGCAAGCCCCCCATCAGCTCCGCCGGAGCACCGAGACCGACAAATTGACGGCAAAGGCGATGCTCAGGAGCACCAGTCCGAGGGCGATGCCCATGGCGAATTCGCCCTTGCCGGTCTCGAGGGCGATGGCGGTGGTGATGGTCCGGGTGTGCCACTTGATGTTGCCGCCGACCATCATGGCGATCCCGACCTCGGTGAGGACCCGGCCGAAGGCGGTGACCGCCCCGGCCAGGATGCCAAACCGGCCCTCCCACAGGGTGGTCAACAGGAGCTGCCGGCGGCCAGCACCCAAAGAAAGCACGGTGGTCCGCAGACCCCGGTCGGTGCTCTCCACCGCCGAAGCGGTCAGGGCGGTGACAATGGGCAGGGCCAGGATGGTCTGCCCGATGGCCATGCCCGGCACGCTGAAGAGCAGGCCCCACTCCCCCAACGGACCCCGCCGGGTCAAAAAGGCGTAAACCATCAACCCGATGAAGACCGTGGGCAGGGACAACAGCGTATCCACCAGCAGGCGGAGAGGGCGGCGGCCGGGAAACTCGATCCCGCCCAGGACGAACCCGGCCGGCACGCCAATCAGCAGGCTCGCGGACATGGAATAGGCGGCGGTGTGGAGGGTGATCCCGATGGCGGCGAAGGTCTCCGGGTCCCCGTTGAACAGGAGAAAAACGGCCTGAATGATTCCGTCGAGGATGAAATCCATCTATGGTCCGGAGATAGAACAGGGGCCTCCCGGCGGAGGCCCCTGCTTGGGTAAGTGGCCGCCGGGGCGCGGGCTATTGGGCGTTGGGGGTGAACAATTGTTTGTCCAGCAGCCGGAAATCGGCGATGCGCTTCTGGGCGGCGTCGCCGGCGATCCAGTCGGAAAACCGGGTGGCTAAATCGGACTTGGCCTCCGGGCAGCGTTTCGGGTTGACCGCGATGACGCTGTACTGGTTGAGCAGCCCTTCGTCGCCTTCCACGAGGATCTTCAGGGGGGGATTGCCGCCCAGGGAGTGAGCGTACTTGATGTAGGTTCCCCGGTCGGTCATGGTGTAGCCGTCCCGCTCGGCGGCGATCCGGATGGTGGCGAGCATCCCCTGGCCGGTCTGGACGTACCAGTCGGCCTTGTCGGGCACCTCGAGGCCGGCGGCTTTCCAGAGGGAGATCTCCTTCTTATTGGTGCCCGAGTCGTCCCCCCGGCTGGCGAAGACCGCCTTTTTGCTCCGGATGGCCGCCATGGCGGCGGTGATGTCCTTGCCCGCGATGCCGGCCGGGTCCCCGGGCGGGCCGATGATGACGAAGTCGTTGTACATGACCTGACGGCGATTGACCCCGTATCCGTCGGCGACATACTGCTTTTCAGCCGGCGGCGCGTGGACCATGAGGACATCGACGTCGCAGTTTTTCCCCAGCTCGAGGGCCTTGCCGGTGCCGACGGCCGTCCATTTCAGCTCGATCCCGGTCTCCTTTTCAAAGTGGGGCGCCAGGTAGTCCAGCAGGCCGGTGTTGTCCGTGCTCGTGGTGGTGGCCATCATCAGGCTGTCCGCGGCGACGGCGACGCCGGTCAGTGCGATGGCGGCCGCCAGGCAGATACATCCCAGAAACTTCGGATACCGCATGAGATTGTCTCCTTTTCCAGTGTCGGGATTGGTAAAGTTGCCGGGCCGCCGCGTGATCCGCCGAATTACTCTTCCGGGTAGAGCATCTTGCCGCTGATGCTCACGTCGTAGCCGTCGATCCCTCGGGCCATCTCGCGGAATTCCGCCTCGTGGAGCATCCCCACGAAACACTGAACCCCCTGATCGAAGAATCGCTCCTTCCGGATCAACAGATCGTAGCGCTCCCAGCGCAGGGGCAGAAAGTCGAGCCCCAGCAGGGCGGCCACCGGACGGATGCCCGGAGCGGCCCCGGCCCGGCCGGAGAGGATCTCGAGCCCCACGTCAATATGCCGGGCCATTTCGACATCGTAGCCCGGGATTGCATCCCCCGAGATCTCCTCCCGTTTGAGCTCCCGGTCGAACAGCAGCCGGGTCCCGGTTCCCAGCGGCCGGTTGACGATCCGGACTTCGCTCCGGACCAGGTCGCCCATCGAGCCAATCTTTCGGGGATTGCCCGGCTGGAGCAGAATACCTTGCTCCCGCCGGCAGAAATTGACCACGGCCGGTCGGTTTTCCAGCTCCGAGTCGGCATAGTCGAAGTTGTACTCCTGGCCGTCCTCCTGGAGCAGGTGGCTGGATGCGATATGGCAGATGTCCCGGCGGAGCGCCTGGAGGCCGCCCATGCTCCCGAGGTTCCCGAAGACCGCCACATGCTCGGGATGGAGCCGGTTGAAGAGGGAGAGCGCCCGGTCTAGAAGCGGGTCGTTGCTCCCGGCGATGATCAGCAGGCCCTGGTATGGCGGCAGCCCGGCCGCCGGCTCGGGAAAGTTGATGGTGTTCGCCTCGATCCACTGCTCCACCAGATGCCTCGGGAAAAGCCACTTCCCGGTCACCTTGGTGGCCGGCAGACCCTTATCCGAGATCAGGGAGTAAACCATCTTCTCGTTGATGCCCAGGAATTGAGCGACCTCGCGGGTGGAAAAAAGCCGCTTGGTGGAATCCAGTGCCTGAGTGTCCTTTTCCTTCGCCATATCGTCCCTCCCCGCCGATGGCGGCCGGGGAAGCGTCCCCGGCACAGCCCATCCGTGGTCAGTGAGTTACCAGATAAACCCGATGCTTGTCAACAACAGTCGCTTGTTTGGTTTATAATAACCAGAAACAACCTTGAATAACCGCTTTTAGGAGTCCATGTATCGATGGTGGATCTCGTCGAATCGGTCGAGATGCCCGAGAAAGAGGTCCACCAGTCCGGGCTCGAAATGGCCGCTCCGCTCCGACCGGATCAGCTCGATGGCCTGATCCCGGCTCCAGGATGCCTTATAGAC
>CAYNGG010000518.1:0-2916 GCA_964396575.1 uncultured Desulfobacteraceae bacterium
CAAGTTTTACCGCTGGCAGTGGCTGGTGGGCGAGGCCGGTGGTGATCTGCCCCGAGGGGTTCCGCTCCCGCCCCTGGCCCCCGGCGAGACGGGATCGGTGGAGGCCCGGATCATCCCCGGCCGACGGGGGCCGCTCCGGCTGAAGGGGATCACCGTGGCCCGGCCGGACCCCCTGGGGCTGGTCAACGCCCACGTCCGCCTTGCTTTGCCCCAGTCCGTGATGGTGCTTCCCCGGCGCTACGATCTCCCGCCCATCCGCCTGCCGGGATCCCGACGGTATCAGTCCGGCGGCGTGGCCCTGACTACCTCGGTGGGCGAATCAGAGGAGTTCGTCTCCCTCCGGGACTACCGGCCGGGGGACCCCATCCGTCACATCCACTGGAAGAGCTGGGCCCGGACCCGGAAGCCGGTGGTCAAGGAATACCAGGAGGAGTTCTATGTCCGCCACGCCCTGGTCCTCGACACTTTCTACCGGGGCGGCCGGACCCCTGCCTTCGAGGATGCCGTTTCGGTGGCCGCCTCCTTTGCTTACACCGTCCGGACCCAGGACTCCCTGCTCGACCTGATCTTTGTGGGCCCCGAGGCATATTGTTTCACCTCCGGCCGGGGACTTGCCAGCAGCGAGCGGACCCTGGAGGTGCTGGCTTCGGTCTCCCCCTGTCGGGACCAGCCCTTCGAGACCCTCCCGCCGCTGGTGCTCCGCCGGGCCGACGCCCTGAGCGGCTGCATCTGCGTCCTGTTGAGCTGGGACGCGCCCCGGCGGGACTTTGTGGGGCGGCTCCGGGCCCTGGGGCTGCCCACCCTGGTCCTGGTGGTGGTTTCGGAGTCCGCGGGGCAGCTCGATCCCGGCCCCATGGCCGACCGGATGGACCGGCTCCGTCCACTCCGAGAGGGTCGGATCGCCGAGGACCTGGCCCGGCTATGAAGACCCCGCCGCTACTGCTGGGGGCTTGCCTGATCTTCTGGGGATGGCGGACCGGTCACCCGCTGCTGGCCGCCGGCGTCGCGGTTATCCTGGAAGGGGCACGGTGGGTCCGCCTCCGGTGGACTCTCGAACTGTCCGACATGATCCGGATATCGGACCTCTGCACGCTGATTTTCGTGGGCCTGGTGATCTTCCTGTTCACCACTACCCAGCCATCTTTGATCATCTTCGTGGCCCTCGAATGGACTCCGATCATCTTTTTGCCCCTCATGGTGGCCCACAACTACAGCGAGCCCGAGGGCATCGACATCCGGGCCCTGTCGGTGGTTTTCCGGAAGCAGCGTTATTCCCCCGACCGGCCGGCCGTGCGGATGGATTTGACCTATCCCTATGCCATTTTGTGCATTCTCTCGGCCGGGGTGGCCAATCTCCGGGGGCCGGGCTACTACATCGGCGTCTCCATCCTGGCCGCGTGGGGGCTCTGGCCCGTCCGGAGCCGTCGGTTTTCCCCGATCACCTGGATGGCTCTGATCCTTCTGGCCGGCGTCATCGGCTATGGGGGGCAGATCGGTCTCCACCGGCTCCAACTGATCATCGAAGAAAAGGGCATGGAATGGTTTGCCGGGAACGGGGATGTTGACCCGTACCGGAGCGTCACCGCCATCGGGGACATCGTTGACCTCAAGCCTTCGGATCGAATCCGGTTCCGGGTGCGCTGGGAGGCGGGCCATCGCCGGCCGATCCGGCTCCGGGAAGCCAGCTACAACCGTTATCAGTCCGGGAGGTGGTTTGCCCTGCCCCACCAATTCGAGGAAGCACGGGAGCGGCGTCCCGCCGCCGCTGGCGCCGATGTCTGGCGGCTGGGGCCCCGGCCGCCGACATCGGAGCGGCTGACCGTCAACGCTCCCGCCCGGAAGGGACAGGCGGTCCTCAAGCTCCCCACCGGCACATTCGAGGTCCAGGGCCTTTCGCCCGACCGGATGTTGAAGAACGCATTCGGCGCCGTCAAGGCTGATGATGTCCCCGGCCTGATCCGCTACACGGCCCGGTTCGGCCCCGGCGCCCCCATCGACGCCCCGCCGGGCGACGATGACTTGGAGGTGCCCGACAAGGACGACCGAGAGGCGGCTGATGCTGTGATATCGGAGCTCCGGCTCGCAGCGCTCTCCCCCGAAGCCGCCGTTGACCGGCTCAACCGGTTCTTCCGGGACCGCTTCACCTATGCCATCGGCGATGGCGAGGGCGGCCGCCGGCCCGACCTGGCCGAGTTTCTCCGCCGGACCCGACGGGGCCATTGTGAATACTTTGCCACCGCCACCGTGATAATCCTCCGGCGCATCGGCATCCCGGCCCGGTATGCGGTGGGCTACCTGGCCCATGAATACAGCCGGCTGGAAGACGGCGTGGTGGTCCGGGACCGAGACGCTCACGCCTGGGCCCAGGCCTGGATCGACGGACAGTGGCGGGAGGTGGACACCACTCCCCCCGACTGGACCCGGATCGAAGCGGCCGCGACTCCGGCCTGGCAGCGGGGATTCGATCTGCTGAGCTGGGGCGGACACTTCTTGTCCCGATGGCGGTGGGGTCAAGTCGAGGTGGGGCTCCATGTCCTCTGGCTGCTGATCCCGCTCCTGATCATCCTTGTCCGGCGGGCCTCCATCAGCGGGAGACTCCGACGCTCGGTTGGGACGGAGACGGCGGCCGGCGCCGCCCCGGTCTCGAAATTGGGGACCGATTCCGAGCTCTATTGCGTGGTCGAGCGGCTGGAGGCCTTGGGGCATCCCCGGCATCGCGGCGAGCCCCTGGGCGAGTGGCTCCGCCGGCTCGAGGCGGCGGGGCCGAGGTTCGACACCGAGGCGCTCGGAAAGATGCTCCGCCACCACTATCGCTACCGGTTCGACCCCGAAGGCATCTCTCGCGCCCAGCGAGCCGAGCTTCGACGGATGGCCGCCGACTGGCTTCGCCGTCATCCGCCGCCTTCGGTTGAAATG
>CAYNGG010000519.1:0-2890 GCA_964396575.1 uncultured Desulfobacteraceae bacterium
GTTAATGAGGATGATCAAGGTCTGAAAAGCCATTTTCATGCCCGGGGGTGATCGCGGTGCCTCCTCCGATCATGATGGTTTATTCGTGTGTATTGG
The DNA here is from genome assembly GCA_964396575.1 of uncultured Desulfobacteraceae bacterium. Taxonomy (GTDB): domain Bacteria; phylum Desulfobacterota; class Desulfobacteria; order Desulfobacterales; family JAABSP01; genus CAYNGG01. The sequence goes on from CAYNGG010000519.1 coordinate 97, forward strand.
TGTTCATTCGTGGTTCTATATCGTCTTTTGAGCGGCCGGGGCCGGCTGAAGCTCGGGGCCGTCGGCAAAATGAAGGGTCCGGGTGGGGAAGGCAAAGGCGACCCCCGCCGCCTCCAGCTCCGCCTTGATCCCCAAATTGATGGCCTGCTGGATGTCCATGTACCGGTTGTGGTCGCTGCCCAGGACGTAATAGACCACCTCGAAGATCAGGCTGAAATCCCCGAATGCGGAAAAGTGGGCCCGGTCGAACAGGGTCCCGTCGATCCCGGTGATGATGGTCCGGATTTTCTCAGGGATCTCCCGGAGCCGGTCGGCCGGGGTGTCGTAAGTGACCCCGATCTGGAAAGCCACCCGCCTTCGGAGCATCCGCTTGTAGTTCCGGACCCGTGCCCCGCAGAGGTCGGTGTTGGAAAAGATCAACTGCTCGCCGCTCAGGCTCCGCAGCCGGGTGGTCTTGATCCCGATATGCTCGATGCTCCCGAGATACCCGTCGATGACGATGAAGTCGCCGATCTCGAAGGGCCGGTCGAAGAGGATCACGAAATAGTTGAAAAGGTCCCCCAGGATGGTCTGGGAGGCCAGGGCCACGGCCACGCCCCCGATTCCCAGCCCGGCCAGGACGCTGGAGATCCGGAACCCCAGGTTGTCCAAAAGAAAGATGACCCCGATCCCCCAGATAACCACCTTCGAGACGGGGATCAGGGCCTTGACCCGGCTTCCCTGAAAGAGATACTGCTCGCCCTCACGAGCCCATCCCTCACGGATCAGATACTCGGCCGTCGAGGCGGCGAACCGGATGATCAAAAACGTGACCACCGCCATCCCCAGGGCGTTTAAGGCATGTCCGGCGGTCGGCGGCAAGGGCAGACCGCTGAGGCTCATGTAGAGGACCCCGAAGTAGAGGAGCGGGAAAAGCGTGCTCAGGGCCTGGGTGACAAAGCGGGTGATCACCGGCGAGGCGTCAGCCGTCCACCGGTCGGCCCGCCGGCAAACCAGCCGCCGGATCGTCCCCAGAAGCGTCAGCCCCACAACGAAGATCGTCAGGGAGACAATCCCCTCCCACAAAAGGGGAAATCCGCTGGAAACGGTTTCGAAGGCTCCCCCGACGGCGGCGATGAACCGGTCGATGGCGCTGGGATCGCTCAAAACTCGATGTTGCCGGGCGTCCGGGGAAAGGGGATCACGTCGCGGATATTGGCGATCCCGGTGCAGAGCATCATCAGCCGCTCGAAGCCGAGCCCGAACCCGCTGTGGGGCACGGAGCCGTAACGGCGGGAGTCGAGGTACCACCAGTAGTCCGACTCGTCAAGCCCCGCCGCCCGCATCCGGTCGGTCAAAACCGAGAGCCGCTCCTCACGCTGGCTCCCGCCGATGATCTCCCCGATGCTCGGCACCAGGACGTCCATGGCCGCCACGGTCTCGCCGTCGTCGTTGACCCGCATGTAAAAGGGCTTGATGCTCGCCGGGTAGTCATGGACGATCACCGGACCGCCGAAGTGGGTTTCGGTGAGAAACCGCTCGTGCTCCGTCTGGAGATCCGCCCCGAACGAGACCGGGTAGTCGAATTTCCGGCCCGATTCCTGGATCAGGGTCACCGCCTCCCGGTAGGGCAGCCGGACAAAGGTCTGGGAGACGATCGACTCGAGAGTGGCCCGGAGCGTCTTGTCCACGAACCGGGCAAAGAGGTCGAGGTCGTCCGAACAGTCCTCGATGACCGTCTTCACCAGATGGACCACCAGGGCCTCGGCCAGGTCCATGTTCCCGGTCAGGTCGCAAAAAGCCATCTCCGGCTCGATCATCCAGAACTCGGCGGCGTGGCGGCGGGTGTTGGAGTTTTCCGCCCGGAAGGTCGGCCCGAAGGTGTAAACGTCCCCGAGGGCCAGAGCCAGCATCTCGGCCGAAAGCTGGCCGGAGACGGTGAGGTTGGCCGGCTTGCCGAAAAAGTCCTGGGTGTCGTCCACCCGGTCCTCGGTCCGGGGGAGATGGTTCAGGTCAAAGGCGGTCACCCGGAACAGCTCCCCGGCCCCTTCGCAGTCGGACCCGGTTAGAATCGGGGTGTGGACATAGCGGAAGCCCCGGTCCCGGAAGAAGTCATGGACCGCGAGCGAAAGCGCCGACCGGATGCGGAGAGCCGCCCCGTATTTGTTCGTCCGGGGCCGGAGATGAGCGATGGTCCGGAGAAACTCGTCGCTATGTCGCTTTTTCTGAAGCGGGTAGCCCTCGGGAGCGGCGCTGATGACGGTCACTCCACTGGCTTTCAGCTCCCAGGCCTGGCCCTTGCCGGCCGATGCCACCAGCCGGCCGGTGACGGCCACCGCCGATCCCGTGGTCAGCCGACGGATCTCGTCGTAGTGGTCGAGGGAGTCGTCCGCGATCACCTGGAGGTTTTTCAGACAGGAGCCGTCGTTGACCTCGATAAAGGAAAAGGTCTTCGAGTCCCTTCGGGTCCGGACCCACCCCTTGACGAGCACCTCGTCGATGGGGGCGTCCGCGTTGATCAGCCGGTCGATTTTCGTCCGTTCCATGTCACCTTCCGCGCTTTCGGGTTTCAGCATCGGCACAGTCTTTCGGCCCTTGATATATCATCCGTTCGAGCGGGGGGCAAGAGGCGCTCGGAGCCTCTTTCATAATAAGAAGCGGCCGATTGATCCAGACGCCGGGGAGGGCGCTGACTGGAAGGCCGGCTCAAATGTAGCGATTGTGGATGTAAATATTTTTCAACCCTATCAACGCTCAAAACACAGTGCTGACGCATGAAAATTTATAGCCAATGATATCAACATTTCAGGCGAAC
>CAYNGG010000520.1:0-2877 GCA_964396575.1 uncultured Desulfobacteraceae bacterium
GGGTCCCTTTAGGCGCCCCTTCGCCCCAGGGGCGCCGGTGCCGCCCATTGTGACATATCCAATTCATACCCCGTCGAATACCGAAGATGGGGGCGGGATGCAAGAAAAAACCCCCGCCGACAGGGCCGGCGGGGGTTGAGGTGGACCAGGTAAGGTTGAGGATCAGATTTCGGGCGGGCCGCCTTGAATCCGAACCCGCCAGAGGGGGGCGCCGGTGTCGGGGTCCCGGAGCTGGATCGATTCGCCGTTGACGGTCACCGTCATGGCGATGTTCCGGCTTTCACCGCCGAGCTCCACGGTGTAGCCGGTGACCGTGACCGTGTCGCCGATTTCGGGCGGCTGGACCTCGAGGTGCCGCCAGTAGGGCAGGGGGGCGAGGCCGACCACGGTGACATCCCCGGCGGCGTCGGTGGTCAGGATGATCCCGCCTCGGGGAAGGCGGTCGATCAGGGTCCCGGTGTAGTCAAAGGGGGTGCCGGTGAGGATGATCTGGAACCGGTCCTCGGGGCTCCAGAGCGGCCTTCCGGTTTCGGGGTCCCGGATGGCCAGGGTCTGGCCGTTGATGGTCACCGTCACCGCGATGTTCCGGGTTTTGCCCCGGAAGGTCACCGAGTAGCCTTCGGCGGCCATGGCATCATCGACTTCGGGCGGGGCCGCGTCCTGGGTTTCGTAGAAGAATTTCGGGGGGAGTCCGCCGACGATCATCTCGCCGTCGGCCGTGGTCAGGACGACCGCCCGGCCCCGGATGATATCGGTTACGGTGCCATCGACGGCAAAGGGGGTGCCCACTTCGGAGAGCGGCGGCCGGTCCTCGGGGGGCGGGGGCGGTCCGTCGGGTCGATGCCCGCCGGGTCCGCCCGGTCCGCCGCCCGGCCGGGCAAAAGCGGCTCCGGCCGCCATCAGGATAGCCAGCAGGCTTACGGTCATCCAGGTCATTGGTCTGTGTCTCATGGTTTTTCTCCTTTCGGGTTGGGGGGTTACGGCGTTTGCCGGCGGCCCGGCCGGTCCGGGCGCCGTTGCCGTTCCATCCGTTCTTGTCTGTGGGATTCGAACATCGACTTGAGGGTCTGGAATCGATCGAACCCCAGGAGCTTCCGGACCTCGATCAGGAACTGGAACCGCTCGGCCGCCAGGGCCGATCGGGCGGCGGTGAAGGCGTTGAACCGGTCGGTCGCTTCCTTTTCTGAAAAGGTTTCCCCGTCGAGGGCCAGCTCGAGCTCGAAGCGTTGGCGCTCCACGTCGTTTTTCAGGTCGATCATCTTCCGGCGGCTTTCCACGAAGAGGGTATCGAGCCGCCCCTTTTCGGCGTCGGTCAGGTCCACCCGCTGGGCCACCCGGGGGATTCGCCACCAGCGGCCCGGCGGCATGGGCGGGCCGTCATCGGGCGGTCCCGGCTGAGCCGCGAGGGAGGCGGGGATGGCCAGAAGAATGGCCAGACCGATGGCCGGCAATGTCGTTTTCATGAGGCTCATGGCGTTTCTCCTTGGGGACGGGTCAGGTCCATTGAATCCCGCCCTCTTGTTGCGAGGATCGGGGTTGGGTATCGTTAATCTCGGGGACGACGAAATCGAGGAAGTCGTCTCCGAAGTAGCCGGAGGGCTCGGCGATCTCGCCGAAGGGGTCCGGGAGGCCGGCCGTCTCGAGGGTCCGGACCTCGCGGAGGAAAGCCCCGTCGGCGGCCATCTCGGCCCGGAGCTCGGCGGTCGGGTCCGGAACGGGGCCCGGGGACCGGTCGAGGACCAATTGTCCCGCCAGAATCAGGGCAATCAGGAGGGCCGCGGCGGCCGGGGCCCAAATCAGGCGCCGGGGGAGGGCCGGCGCCTGGGCCGGAAGCCGGATCGGCCGGGCGGGTGACGGAGCCGCCTCCCGGGCGAGGGTTCCGACCCGGTCCAGGTCACCGGTCAGGCCGGCGAGGGTTTCGGCGCACCGGGAGCAGCGGTCGAGATGGTCTCGGTCGGCGGCCGTCAGGTCGGCCCGGTCGATGGCGGCCCGGATCAGGGCGTCGTCGGTCAGATGGCCGGTTGTCGGGTCGTGGGTCATGGCAAATCTCCTCTGTCGATCATCTCCCGGAGCTCCGGACTGGCCTTGAATTTCCGGATCGCCCGGTAGAGATGGGTCTTGATGGTGCTTTCGCCCCGGCCGAGGACCTCGGCGGTCTCCGGGATGGTCAACCCATCCATGAACCGGAGCAGGAAGACCTCCCGTTCCCACTTGGACAGGGTGTCGAGGAACCCGAAGAGCCCGTCCCGGAAGTCCCGATCCATGAGCCGGGTTTCAGGGGTTTCGGGGTCGGCCGCCTCGGGCGGATCGTCGGCGCCGGCGATCGTGCCCAATGCTCGCTGGAGCCACCGTTTCCGGCGGAAGTCCCGAACCCGGTTGGTCGCGATCCGGAAGAGCCAGGGCCGGAACCGGTCGGGGCGGCGGAGCGTGGGCAGGCGCCGGAGCATCTGGATGAAGACCTCCTGGGTGAGGTCCTCGGCGTCCATCCGCCGGCCCACCCGGTAGTAGATCATCCGGAAGACCGCCTGGTGATACCGGGCCGCCAGGCGCTCGCACGCGGCCCGGTGGCCGTCGGCCGCCCGGGCGATCAGCTCGCTGTCGGATATGGCGCCCGCTTCCGTGAGGATCATTGATTCCTTCCGTTGCTCCGGTTCCGGCCACCTTTTCCCGGCCGTTTACCCCCTCTGACGCACCTGGGGGCGAAAAAGTCTACAACCCGCGGCTTTGATCATGATTTCAGGACCACTGGCCACTCCGCCCGGGGGCGGGCGAGACGCCCGCGTTCCCGGTAGCAAAGAGCGACCGGCCGGTCGCCCCCGCGAGCGCCGCTAGAGACCTCCGAGGTTTCCAAAGTTTTGGAAACCTCGGAGGTCTCTA
>CAYNGG010000521.1:0-2869 GCA_964396575.1 uncultured Desulfobacteraceae bacterium
TTGCCAGGGGTGAACGCCCAAGAGAAAACCCGAGAGGAGCTCATCGAGACACTGGTAAGCGGCGCGGTGGATATGCTGTCCCTCGACGTGCCGGTTGAGCCCGATGGGATCATGACGGCAATTGATGTACCGGAGCCGGATTGGATCCGTTGATGGAAAGAATAGGTAACATCGAGCCACTAACCGAACAGATCATGGAAAAGCTGAAATCCGTTGTGGGTCTCTATCATCGGTTAATCCTGGTAGTTGCCCCGTCTGGAAGGGGCAAGACCACCGCGCTCCAGGTTGTCCGGGACCGTATTGATGCGCCCCTGCTCAATGTCAACCTCGAGCTTTCCCGCGGGATGCTGGAATTAACCGAGCGCCAGCGGGCACTCCAACTGCCTCGCCTGCTCCGGGAGATCGTCGGCAATGACGGAAAAGAGATCATCCTCCTCGACAACATCGAGGTCGTCTTCGACGTTGACCTGAAACAGGACCCGCTTCGCCTCCTCCAGGGACTTTCCCGAAACACCACCGTGGTGTCTGCCTGGAACGGCACTATCGTTGATGATTACTTGACTTATGCGACTCCGGGCCACCCGGAGTACAGACGCTATCCGGTTCGGGATTTGCTGGTGGCAAACCCACAGTTGACTGATGAGGACTGAGGCATGAAATATAAAGAATTGATCCGGTTTGAGCCCATCGAGTCCGTGGTCCAACTGCGGGACGCCGACGAAGCGACCGCGGCCCGGCAGCTTGTCGAGACCTACGTCATCTCCGGGGAGATGGCGGAAAAGCTGGTGGGCCTGGTCATTCCCCAACTGCAATTTGATCAACCCACCGACAACAAGGGCCTTCTGGTGGTCGGCAACTACGGCACCGGGAAGTCCCACCTGATGTCGGTGATATCCGGGCTTGCGGAAAATCCCGATCTCTCCGCCAGTCTGAGCCATTCAGACGTAGCGAATGCCGCCGGGAAAATCGGCGGCCGGTTCAAGGTGGTTCGCACCGAAATTGGATCTACCACCATGTCGCTGCGGGACATCCTCGTGGCCCAACTGGAAGAACATCTCGCGGACATGGGGGTGAGCTATGCGTTCCCGTCCGCCGACAAGGTGAGCGGCAACAAGCGCTGTTTTGAAGAAATGATGACCGCGTTTCATCAGGAGTTTCCAGACCACGGCCTGCTCCTCGTGGTGGATGAGCTCCTGGATTATCTGAGCACCCGCAAAGACCAGGAGCTCATCCTGGACCTGAGCTTCCTCCGTGAAATCGGCGAGGTCTGCAAGGATCTGCGTTTCCGTTTCATGGCCGGCCTCCAGGAAGCCATCTTCGACAGCCCGCGTTTTTCCTTTGTGGCCGACAGCATCCGCCGGGTGAAGGATCGTTTCGAGCAGGTCCTCATCGCCCGCAAGGACGTCAAGTTCGTGGTGGCTGAACGACTGCTTAAAAAGACCGGCGAGCAACAGGCCAAAATCCGCGAGTACCTGATGCCGTTCAGCAAGTTCTACGGCAACATGAACGAGCGCATGGACGAGCTCGTCCGCCTCTTCCCGGTGCATCCCGACTATATCGACACCTTTGAGCGGGTGACCGCCGTCGAGAAGCGCGAAGTGCTGAAAACGCTCTCTCTGGCCATGAAAAAAATTCTCGACCAGGACATGCCGGCCGACCGGGTCGGGCTCATTGCCTATGACACCTACTGGGCCAATCTCCGGGAGAACCCTTCGTTCCGAGCCGTGCCGGACATCAAGGCGGTGATCGATTGCAGTCAGGTGCTGGAGTCCCGCATCCAGCAGGCTTTTACCCGCCCGGCCTACAAGCCCATGGCATTGCGGATCATTCATGCCCTGTCGGTCCACCGGCTCACCACCGGCGACATCCACGCCACCCTGGGCGCAACCGCCGAAGAGCTGCGGGACGGGCTCTGCCTCTATCAATCCGGCATCGAGGATCTCGGCGGGGACCCGGCCGACGACCTCCTCTCCCAGGTGGAGACGGTCCTGCGGGAAATCCACAAGACGGTCAGCGGGCAGTTCATTTCATCGAATCCGGACAACCGCCAGTTCTATCTGGACCTGAAGAAGACCGACGACTTCGACGCGCTGATCGAAAAGCGGGCCGAAAGCCTCGACGCCTCGCAACTGGACCGTTACTACTACGAAGCCCTGAAACGGGTCATGGAATGCACGGACCAGACCTATGTGACCGGTTACAAGATCTGGCAGCACGAGCTGGAATGGCTGGGGCGCAAGGCCGCGCGTCAGGGATATCTCTTTTTCGGCGCGCCAAATGAACGATCCACCGCAGTGCCGCCGAGGGACTTTTACCTCTACTTCATCCAGCCCTTCGATCCGCCGCACTTCAAGGATGAAAAAAAAGCCGACGAGCTTTTCCCGCGGCTTGCCCACACGGACGACGAATTCCGCTCCGCATTAAGAAATTACGCGGCGGCCCTGGACCTGGCTTCGACTTCGTCGGGCCACGCCAAATCGACTTACGAGTCCAAGTCATCCCATTTTCTGCGAAACCTGGTGCAGTGGCTGCAAAAACATCTGGCCGATGCCTTCGAGGTGACCTATCAGGGGCGGACTAAATCCATCACGGAATGGGCCAAGGGCAAGTCGATCCGGGAGCTTTCGGGCATCTCCCCCCACGAGCGCATCAATTTCCGCGATCTGGTGAACACGATCTCCGGTATCTGCCTGGAGGCCCATTTCCAGGATCAGGCACCCGAATACCCCTTCTTCTCGGTGCTCATCACCGGGACCAACCGGGAGCAGGCCGCGCGGGATGCTCTGCGCGCCATCACCGGCCAGAATCGCACCAAGCAGGCCACGGCGGTCCTCGATGCCCTGGAATTGCTCGACGGCGAACGGCTCGA
>CAYNGG010000522.1:0-2861 GCA_964396575.1 uncultured Desulfobacteraceae bacterium
GGGTAGCGGGGTATTTTGGATGGCATTGATGGTAGGAATCACTTATTGTGGGAAAAATTGAGTCCTTTATTTTAGGAATTAGCAGCGAGGCTGCCCAAACGCTGATCATGGCTGGCGGTTATAAAAGTGTGTATAAGGGCGAGGGCAAAGCCCCGGTGGTCTAACGGCAAGCGAGGAAACAAGGTTATCTCCATAAACCAATGTTCCCCATTTTATCCTTTTCATTGCCCTCTCCTTCTACTATTCTCAAATCGATGCAGCGCTTGATTTAGCTCCCCGGCATACCGCGGTGTGTTCAAGCTCGAATGTCCCGCCCGCCTGAGCCCATTGAAGGCCCATCGGGATCGTACATGCCCGAGATTCACAAGTATTTGAAACCATTTCAAGTTTCTGGAGAATTTAAAAAAGGAGGTGCCAGAGATGAAAAAGCCCATGAGAATTCTGGTTGTGGATGACAACCGGGACCTGGCGGAGAACATCCGGGATATCCTGAGCGACAATGGATATGAGGTCTCGGCGGCTTATGACGGACAGGGGGCCATTGCCCATTGTCGCGAGCGGCCCTTTGACGTAGTGCTGGTCGATTACAAACTCCCGGACATGGACGGCCTGGAGCTCCAGGCCCGCCTGTCCGAGCTGATGGATGCCGATTACATCTTCATCACGGCCCACGGGTCCATGGAAAGCGCGGCTGAGGCGGTCAAGCGAAAGCAGATCGTCGGATATGAGACCAAGCCGCTGAACATGGACCGGCTGATGTCCTTTATCCAGCAGGTCACGGACCGAAGGCGGGCCGAAACCGCTCTCCGGCGGAGCGAGGCCACGGCCCGGACGCTCCTCAATGTCCCCACCGCCGCCGCCTTTCTCCTCGATACCGACGGAATCTGCCTCGATGCCAACGATACCCTGGCCCGATGGCTCGGCAAAACCGCCGCCGACATCATCGGCAAGCCGATCTGGGATCTGTTGCCCCCGGACATAACCGCCCACCGGCGGACCCATTTCGCGGAGGTTTTGAAAACCAGGGCGATGGTCCGATACGAGGACGAGCGTGAGGGGACCTGGAACGATACCATCATCTCGCCGGTTCTGGATGACCGGGGGGAGATCTCCACCGTGGCGGTCATGAGCGTTGACATCACCGCCCGGAAACGGGCGGACCAGGAGCGGCTCGAGATGGAACGGCGGATTCTCGAGCTTCAGCGGCTGGACAGCCTCGGGGTCATGGCCGGGGGGATCGCCCACGATTTCAATAATATGTTGATGATCATCATCGGCAATCTCGATATGGCCATTGCGGAGATCGACCCGTCTTCCGGCATCCTGAGATGTCTCGAAGAGGTCCGGAAGGCATCCGTCCGGGCCACCGAGCGGGTCCATCAGATCCTCGCCTATTCCGGCAAGAGCCATTTCGTGCCGGCCCCGGTCGAGATCAATCCCGTTGTCGATGAGGTGATCGGGATTCTCGGGGCCGGCATGCCCGCCGCCATCCGGCTCAATGCCCACCCGGATGGGGAAAACCCGACGGTGGCGGGCGACCGGACCCAACTGACGCAGGTGGTCATCAGCCTGATCACCAACGCATGGGAAGCCATCGACCCGGAAACCGGCGGGACGGTCACCGTCTCCACCGGCTTTGAAACCTGCGACGCCGAAAGTCTCAAAGAAACGGTCGTGGATGTCTGGATGGGCTACGAGGAGGCCCTGAAGTCGGGGATGTACGCTTTTCTGGAGGTCACCGATAACGGTCGCGGCATGGACGACGAGGTCCGCCGGCGGCTGTTCGAGCCGTTTTTCAGCACCAAATTCCAGGGGCGCGGCCTTGGACTCGCGGCGGTGATGGGGATCGTCAAGGCCCACGGGGGGTTTATCCGGGTCACCTCCCGGCCCGAACACGGCACCGTCGTCCGGGTGCTCTTTCCGGCGCAGGCTGAAGGCGCGGTATCGGCGGCGGAAGGGCCGCCGGAGACCCCGGAATCACCGCCCCGGGGGAGCGGCCGGGTCCTGGTGGTGGATGACGAAGCAGCCGTGCGGGAGGTGGTCCGAAAGATGCTGGAGCGGGCCGGGTACGAGGTGCGGGTCGCGGGCGGCGGCGTCGAAGCCATCGAATGCTATCAGAACCATGTCGGCGAGATCGACCTGATCCTGATGGACCTGAGTATGCCCGGAATGAGCGGTGTCGATGCCTTTGACGCCCTCCGGCAAATGGGATGCGAGGTCCCCGTGGTCCTGTCGAGCGGCTACAGCCGCGAGGGCATTCGTCCTCAGTATGAAGGCCGGGGGTTTGCCGGGTTCATCGAGAAGCCTTTTACCCGAAAGGACCTGATGCGCCTCTTGGCCGACATCGGGCAGGTGGCGGAAGGGGGGAGCTGAAATGGCGGCGAGAATCCTCTGCTTGCTGTTGATCCTCTGGCCCCTGACCGTTTCAGCGGGCGAGCCGGAGCTTTTCGCCAATGAAGGGCCGCATCGGGTGCTGGTCCTCCACTCCTATCATCAGGGGTTCCCCTGGACCGACACCATCCAGGCCGGGCTCGACGCCGCATTCGCGGAAAGCTCCGTGGAAATCGAGCCGGCCACTGAATACCTGGATGCCAAACGTCATCCGGGCAATCAGCTTTTCAATGTGACGGCCGAGGTTTTCGTCGTCAAATACCGGCGCTGGCGGCCTGATCTGATTATATCCAGTGACGATGACGCCCTCGCGTTTCTGTTTGAATACCGAAACCGCATCTTTCCCGGAATCCCGGTGGTCTTCTGTGGTCTGAACGTGGATGATTACGATCCTGCCCTGTTCGAGGGCCGGGACGGTTTCACCGGCGTGGTGGAACGTCTGGACCTGGCCGGAACCATCGACTTGATCC
>CAYNGG010000523.1:0-2856 GCA_964396575.1 uncultured Desulfobacteraceae bacterium
GTCTTTGCGTTATTTTCCGGATATGGCGCGCCAGGAGACGGTCCGTGGGCATCACCATCATCCAGAAAAGCGATCTGAGCACCCCCAGGCGGCACCCGAAAATCGCCCTGGTCCTGGCCGGCGGCGGGGTTTCGGGCGGGGCTTTCAAGCTGGGCGGGCTCCTGGCGTTGAACCGGTTCATGGTCAACCAGAAGAGCACCGGCTTCGACCTCTACGTGGGGACCAGCGCGGGGGCCATCATCGCCGCTTACCTGGCCAACGGGGTTTCCGTCCTGGAGATTCTCCGGGGCCTGGAGGGCCGCCGTCCCGGGTGGGACCTCTTCACGCCGGCTGATCGCCCCCTCACGGCGCCGGCCCCGGTCCGGGCCTCGGATCTCTACTTCCCCAACTATCGGGATTTTATTCTCGCTCCCTTTCGGATGGGGGCGGCCATGGTGAGCCGGGGGCCGGTCGCCGCGCTCCGGCTGGCCGCTCGAAACAACCTCCTCCGCGCTTCTTTCAGACGGCGGCTGGGCCGGCTGCTGCGGCACCCCTCCGCTCCCGCTCTGGTCCGGTTCGCTCAAGACTGCCTTGACGATGAGGCCATCGCCGTCCGCCGCCCCGCCATCCCCTGGGGCTTTATCCCGGCCGGCCTTTTTTCCACCGGCCGATTCGAACGCGCCATGCGCCGGAGCTTCGAAACCGCCGGGCTTTCCAACGACTTCACCGAGCTCCACCGCCGGACGGGCAAGGCCCTCTATCTGACGGCCACCAACCTCAACACCGCCCAACGGACCGTTTTCAGTCACGAAGCCCATGCCCACGTGCCGGTGTCCCAGGCCGTGGCGGCATCCATTGCCGTCCCGCTGTTTTACAAGCCGGTGACCATTGATGGGATCGACTACGTGGACGGGGCCGTGGCCAAGACCACCAGCATCGACCTGGCCGTGGCCAAGGGGGCCGACCTGATCATCTGCTACAACCCCTTCCGGCCGTTCAATCACGACTCCTATTGCCGGGTGAACGCGGGCGGCGAGCGCCGGCCCGGTATCGCTCATGACGGGATCTACGCGGTCCTGAACCAGGTAATGCGGACCCTCATTCATACCCGGCTGATGAACGGGCTCGAGCTCCGACGGACCAATCCGGAATTCCAGGGGGACATTCTCCTCATCGAGCCGTCGGAGTACGATGATCGCTTTTTCGACATGAATCCCCTGTCCTTCGGGGAGCGGCGCCGGGCCGCCAGGCGGGGGTACGAGTCGGTCAGGGCGGCCATCGGCGAGCATTATCCGGAGCTGAAACGGATATTAAACGCCTACGGCATCGACACCAGCCCACGGTTCCTGGAGGACCCGCCTCCCGCGCCAATCCCCTACCTCAAAACCCTTTACGATAACATCCAGGTTTAGGACCGGTTGCGGCGGGATGGCTTCAACGTCCAGGGCCGTCCCGCTCAAGGATCATTTCGCGCCGGACGGCCATGATCATCGTTTAGAGACCTCCGGTTTCCAATAGAGACCTCCGAGGTTTCCAAAACTTTGGAAACCTCGGAGGTCTCTATATTCGGGGCAACGCCCAGGTAGCGGGGGGTGACAGCCGACCGGAAAGGAGGGTGCCCGAAAATAATGATCAATGCCTGAATTGGAAAAAAAGAAACGGTCTAGCGGAGAATGTAACGGATGGGATCGACGGACTCGCCGTTCAGGACGACCTCGTAGTGGAGATGGGCGCCAGTGCTGCGCCCGGTATTGCCCACCTGAGCGATGGGATCGCCCTTCTTGACCCGGTCGCCGGCCTTTTTGAGAAACTCGGAGATGTGGGCGTATTTGGTCTCCACCCCGTAGCCGTGGTCGATGACGATCATCTTTCCGTAAAAGCCCTTGTATCCGGCAAAAGTGATCTTGCCGTCCGCCGCCGCCAGGATCTGAGTGCCATACTTGGCGGCGATGTCGAGCCCCTCGTGCATTTCCACCCGGCCGGTAAAGGGGGATACCCGCTTGCCATAGGCCGAGGTGATCCGTCCCTGAGTGGGGCGGATGGTCGGAGTGGCGTCCAGGCGCTTCTGCTTTTCCCTGAGCTCACCCAAAAGGGCGGTCATTCCGCTTTTCCGGTCCCCGGCCATGGCGTCGAGCTGGTCGATCTGATCGGTCATCTCAGAGACGAGGTAATCGTGCTTCAGATTCAGATCGATATGAGGGTTGGTGGCTTCCGGGGTCGAGCCGCCGACCCCGATCAGAGATTCCGGGCTGTCTCCATGGACGACTTCGGAAACCGTCCGAATCTCCTCCTCGATCCGGCTTAAAGTGATCAGGCGTTCTTTCAGGGCATTGATTTCACCGGCAAAGCGGCGGATATTGTGGCGTTGGCGGAGCAGATTGTCCTGCTGGTCGGCGATCCGTTCCTGGTGAGCGGCCAGGAGCCGTTCGAGCTCGGCCTTATCGGCGAGGTCGGCTCGCATCGAGAGGTAGTCCTGGACCCCGTAAACGGTTAGAACGGCAAACAGAATCAGTGCCAAGAAGAGGAGATCCTGAGTACAACGGCTTCGTTTGGAAGCGGCAAACGCGGACTTAATGTAAATTGGCTGATCATCCATGAGTATAATCCCAAGTTGTTTGAATTGTTTCACATCCAACACCATCCCATCGTCACTCGGTGAGTATTATCAAAAATTATGGCCATTGTCCATAGGGAATCCGCGCAAAATGGAATGGGGAATCCGCGCACCATTTCACCCGGTGACCCGAGCTGACCGGGAAGAACCGTGATTCGTGACTTGGCGCTTGACACCGGCCGAAGATTACGGGATAGTGTGAGGCTCTAAATAGTGTCCATCCATAAATGGCCAATTGGCCCGATATCCGCGTTGCGCTCAAA
>CAYNGG010000524.1:0-2853 GCA_964396575.1 uncultured Desulfobacteraceae bacterium
CAACAGGCGGGCCGGACTCGATCTATTCTTCAAGAAGCCCGGCCCGGATTTTATCGATCAGCCTTTCGGCATCTTATACCGATTGGTCAAAGGGAGAAGGGGAGCGGGTGTCAGATTTCCGTGGGTGGTGGCATGGGGAAAGCAGTTTTAGTAGCAAATCTCATCAAATTCACTGCGAATCACAAAATATAGCTCCCTTTTTCAGTTCTCCAGCTTGAAACCTGCATGTCTTGGCCATGGCATCTCGTTCTGATCTCGTTGCTGTTCAGCCAGGGCTTCCCCCGGTACCAATTGAGGATAAGGCCCGGCGCCGTCGGCTCAGCTCAGCTCCGCCGTGACCGCCGCCAGGACCTCAAGGGCCTGGTCGAGCCGGGTCGGGTCCGCCTGGGAGCCCATGTGGCCCAGGCGGAAGACCCGGCCAGCCATGGGCCCGTAGCTCCCCCCGACCACCAGCCCCCGTTCCCGCAGCCGGGCGTCCAATGTCTCCCAGGTGATCCCTTCGGGGACCTTCACCGCCGTCACCGTCGGCGAGGCAATCGCCCCCGATGCCGGAAACAGCGAGAGCCCCATTTCAATCAGCCGCCGCCGGCAGTCGGCGGCCACCCGTTCGTGCCGCTCGAAAACGGCCTCCAGCCCCTCATCCAGAATCCGTCGGACCGCCACCCGGAGGGCGGCCACTCCCTGCCAGAAAGGGGTGTAGGGAAAATAGCCGGTCCGGGGGGCCGTCCGAAACGGCTTTAGGGCATCGTAGCCCACGTAGTCAACCGCCTCGATCACCTCCCAGGCCGCATCGCTCACCGAGAGAAAAGCCATCCCCGGCGGGGCCGACAGGCACTTCTGGGAGCCGCCGAGGGCCAGGTCGATTCCCCGGTCATCCGCGGCCACCGGCGTACCCCCGGCGCTGGAGACCGCGTCCACGTAGAGCAGCGGCACGCCGTATCGGGCTTTGAGCTTTCCGAGCCCGTCCATGGGGTTCAGGGTTCCCGATGGGGTCTCGCAGTGGACGGCGGTGATCATTTTGGGCCGGTGTTCGGACACCGCCGCTTCCACGTCGGCGAGATCGCCCAGGGTCTGATTGTATGGCAGCCCGACGGTCCGGACGTCGGCGCCAATGGCCTTTGCCATGTCGGCGATCCCGTCGCCGAAAACCCCGGTGGCCACCGAGACCACTCGATCTCCGGGGACCAGGCAGCTCTTCAGGGCGCTCCAGAGGGCGAGCATCCCCTCACCGGTGGCGATGACCACCTGGGACCGGGTGCCGAAAATCTTCCGCAAGCCGGCCGCGGTCTCGGCATGGCAATCTAAAAAGTCGGGCTCCAGATCGGCGGCGCCGTAGTCGATCCGGCAGGCGTTCAGAATCTCCTCGGGAACCGTGACCGGGCCGGGGACCATGGGGATGGGATAAGTCTGCATTGTTACTCCTTGGGGGTTGGGGGATGGATTGGGATGATCACTCCTCGTTATGGATATATCGTCTTTGGACCCGGGCGGTGAGGGTGGAAACCACCTCATAGTTGATGGTGCCGGTCAGATCGGCGATCTCGTCGGCGCTCACCTCGGCCTTCCCCCGACGGCCGATGATCACCACCTCGTCGCCGACCTCCGCGGCGGGGATCTGGCCCACGTCGATCATGGTCTGATCCATACAGACCCGGCCGACCACCGGCGCGTGAGCCCCCCGCACCAGCATCCGTCCCTTTGAGGACAGGAGCCGGTCATAACCGTCGGCGTACCCGACGGGGACCGTGGCAATGGCGGTGGGCTCGGCCGTGATGTATGTGCTGCCGTAGCTCACGGGAAAGCCCGCCGGGACCCGCTTGAGGTGGATGATCCGGGAGACGAGCGTCATGGCCGGCCGCAAGTCCACCCTGGCCCGCTGGTGAGGCGACGGGTAGAGGCCGTAGAGGCTCAGGCCGGGGCGCACCAGGTCGAAGTGGGCTTCGGGGAGGTCGATGGTCGCGGCGCTGTTGGCGGCATGGCGGACCATCGGCGTCTCCGGGGGAAAATGGGGAGAAAGCCGGCCGATGCAGTCCTGGAACCGCTGGATCTGCCGACGGGCAAAGGTCTTGTCCTCGCTGTCGGCGGAGGCGAAATGGGTGTAAATCCCGGTGGGCCGGAGGCCGGGCAGCTCTAAGACCGTCCGGGCCGCGTCAGTGTCTTCGGCCATCAGGCCGATCCGGCCCATGCCGGTGTCGATCTTGAGGTGGACTTCGACCCGGCTCCCTAAAGTCCGGGCCGCATCGGATAGGGCCAGGGCCCCCTCGACGCCGTGGACGGTGCCGGCGATGTCGTGCTCGATGAGCTCAGCGGCCCGGCCGGCCGGGGTATGGCCGAAAACCAGGATCGGGGCGTCGATTCCGGCCCGGCGAAGGGCGACGGCCTCACCGACCCGGGCCACCCCGAGAGCGTCGGCTCCGGCGGCGACCGCCGTCTCGGCCACCGTTAGGGCGCCATGGCCGTAGGCGTTGGCTTTGACCACGGCCATCACTCGGGTCGGCGGCCGAGTGAGACTTCGGAGAGCCCGGAGGTTGTGGTCAATGGCGGTCAGGTCGATGGTCGCGTGGATCAGCTCGTCGTCGAGGGGCATGTGGTATCCTTGTTCAGCGTCGGTTTCGGGCGGGCGCGCCTGGCGGCAACACGCAACCCATCATAGCGGGAAAGGGGCTTCGACAATTGGCCGGATGGGTGGCTGTGCGGCGGAGAGAGCAGATAATGGGTCCGGGTTTGTAAGACATAAACTGCTCGATTTATTTAGACGCTAGGGATGTGACCTGTTGAGGAGTAACAGCTTTTATCCCGATTGATTCCGCAAGTATGCTATGATCTGAAATATTAGTGGAAAGAATCACTGCA
>CAYNGG010000525.1:0-2844 GCA_964396575.1 uncultured Desulfobacteraceae bacterium
CGGCAATTTCGGCGGCAGGATGCCGCCGCCACAACGCCATATCTTGGAATTTCACCCTTCACCCTTCAGACATCACCCGGTCCCAGATCCGGCTGACGATCTTCCGGAGCGGCTCGAATCCCCCCGAGGCCGGGACCCGGGCGGGGAGGTTCCGGAGGCTCAGCCGGTGGCTGGTGGTCCGATAGGTCAGATAGGCCTTCCGGAGAAAATAGGCGATCCGGTCGTCGATAAGCCCGGCGGCCGACAGAGTGGCGATCTGCCGGACGTTGTCGGTCCATGTGAGCAGCTCCGGGTGGCGGTGGGCATGGCGGAGGACCAGGTACTGAACGAGAAACTCGACATCGACCATCCCGCCGAGCCCCCCTTTCAGGTCGAACCAGTCCCCGACCCCTTTCAACTGCTCCGCCCGGAGCCGCTTCCGCATTTCGGCGACCTCGGCCCGAAGGGTCGCCGGGTTTCGCTTCTGGCCGAGGATCTCCCGGCGGATGTCCTGAAACCGGGCGGCCAGGGCGTTGTCCCCGCAGATCGGCCTTGCCCGAAGGAGCGCCTGCTGCTCCCAGGTCCAGGCGTCGTTGCGCTGGTAATCGCAAAAGCTGTCGATGTGGCTGACCAGCATCCCGGCCCGGCCGCTCGGCCGGAGTCGCATGTCGGTCTCGTAGAGGACCCCGGCCGCCGTCCGGGACGACAGCAGGTGGATCACCCGCTGGCCCAGCCGGGCGAAGAAGTGGCTGCTTTCGGTGGGACGGGAGCCGTTCCGGGTGGGGTTGACCGACCCGGCATGGAGAAACACCAGGTCCAGGTCGGAATCATACCCCAGCTCGAGGCCGCCGAGCTTCCCGTAGGCCACCACCACGAACCCCCGGTCGCAGCCCGGCAGGGTGCATTCAGGCTCGCCGTGGCGGGCCGTCAGGTGACCCCGGCAGAGGTCGAGGACCTGGTCAACGATCACCTCGGCCAGGTCGGACAGATGGTCGCTCACCCGCATCAGGGGGAGCGCGTCGGTGACGTCGGCGGCGGCCACCCGCAGGACGTTGATCCCCTTGAAGACCCGGAGCGTCTCCATCTGATACTCCAGGTCGTCGGGGTCGATGGCCGCCAGCCGCGCCGAAAGCTCGGCGGCCAGGGCCTCCCGGTCCGGCGGGGCGTAGAGCGTCCGGGGGTCGAGGAGCTCGTCCAACAGCACCGGGTGCCGGGCGAGATAGGCGAGTATCCAGGCGCTGGTGGCGGCGAACCGGACCAGGTGGGAGAGGGCCGACGGGTTTTCCAACAGGAGCGAGAAGTAGATGGTCCGCCGCTGGATCGACCGGAGAAGCTCGACGATCCGGGACAGGGCCAGGGTGGGCTCGGAACACCGGGATACCTCCACGAGAAGACGGGGCACCAGCCGGTCCAGCCGGTCCCGCCCGTCGGTGCTCATGGCCCCGGTGGCCGGGGCCTCGCGGAGGGTCTCCAGCTCGGCCAGGACCTCGGCGGGGGACTCGAACCCGGCATCGGCCAGAATCCGCTCCGCCTCGTCGTCGGGCGGCGGGTCCGGCCAGATCCGGGTCAGGTCCGCGCCGTCGGCCCCGGGCGCGTCGCCCTCGGCCAGCAAACCGTCGAAATGGCGCCGGACATTGGCCCGGTGCCCGTCAAGCCGCTCGATAAAGGCCTCCCAGGAGTCCGCCCCCATGGCGGTTGCCAGGCGGAGCCGGCCGGGCTCGTCTTTGGGGAGCTGGTGGGTCTGAGCGTCGCCGGCCTCTTGGAGCCGGTGCTCGGTGTTCCGCAAAAAGATGTAGGCATCCCGGAGCTCCTCGCCGGCCGCCTCCGAGACCGTCCCGTCGGCCACCAGCCGGGAGAGGACCGTCAAGATCCGCCGCTCCTGGAGCGGCCCGCTCACCCCGCCCCGGATGAGCTGGAAGATCTGGCCGAAAAACTCGATCTCCCGGATGCCGCCCGGCCCGAGCTTGATGTGGTCCCGCATCTCCCGGCGGGTCACCTCCCGGTCGATCCGGCGCTTCATGTCCCGGATCGATTCGAAGACCCCATAGTCGAGGTAGCGGCGATAGACAAAGGGGTTGAGCCGGGCGATGAGCTCCGCTCCGGCGGCCCGGTCCCCGGCGGCCGGCCGGGCCTTGATCCAGGCGTAGCGCTCCCACTCCCGGCCCTCGATCTGGTAGTAGCTCTCGAGGGCGTCAAAGCTCATGACCAGCGGACCGTTGCCCCCGAATGGCCGGAGGTCCATGTCCACCCGGAAGACGAACCCGTCGGCGGTGCTCGCCCCGAGGGCCTTGATGAGCTTCCGGCCCAGCCGGAGGAAAAACTCGTCGCAGGTCACCGGCCGGTCCCCGTCGGTCTCCCCCCGCTCGGGAAAGGCGAAGATCAGATCGACGTCCGATGAAAAGTTCAGCTCCCCGGCCCCGAGCTTCCCCATGGCCAGGACGACCATCTCCTGAGCCGCCCCGTCGGCGCTCCGGGGGACCCCGGACCGGGCGGTTTCCCACCCGTGGAGGACCGACAGCGCCCCGTCGATGGCCGCGTCGGCAAAGGCGGAGAGGTGGGCCATTGTCCCGAAGAGGTCGCTCCCGCCGCCCAGGTCCCGGACCGCGATCCGGACCATCTCCCGCATCCGGAGCCGCCGGAGCGCCGTTGCCAGGGCCGTCTCATCCTTGACTTCGGCCAGGGCCGCCGCCACCCGGTCCGCGTACTCGCCGTCACCGTAGTCCCGGAAAAGGTCGCCGGAGTCGATCAGGTCGATCATCATCCGGGGATGGCGGGCGGCGGCCTGGGAGACAAAGTCGCTGAAGGCGAAAACCCGCCGGAGGGTTTTCGCCTTCACGGTCTCCGGGTCATGGGGCGCCGACAGGT
>CAYNGG010000526.1:0-2838 GCA_964396575.1 uncultured Desulfobacteraceae bacterium
TTCGGGGTCGATGTGACGATGGCCGAGGCTCGACGGTACATGGGGCTGATGAAGCGGGACCATATCCGGGCCATGTGCAAGCTGCCGACGGTGTCGGCCCGGTGGGAGGCGGTCCATGGCCGGCCCCCGGATGAGTCGGACATCGACGCCCTCTACCGGGAAACCGAGCCCCGGATGGTGGAGGCGGTGACCCGCCATGCCGACCCGATCCCCGGGGCCGTCGAGTTTCTGGCGGCCATGCACGAGCGGGGGATTCCAGTGGGGTCCACCACCGGCTACACCGGTCCGATGGTGGCGGCTCTGGCCCAAGAGGCCCGATCCCGGGGATATGCCCCGGATGCCACCATCTGCTCGTCGGACGTCCCCGCCGGTCGCCCCCGGCCCTGGATGTGCTTTTTAAACGCCATCCGCCTCGATGCCTACCCCCTCTGGCGGATGGTCAAAATCGGCGATACCGTCGCCGACATCGAAGAGGGCCGCAACGCGGGGATGTGGACCGTCGGGGTCACCCGGACCAGCAACGGGCTCGGCCTGAGCGAATCCGAAGCCGATGCCCTGCCTCCGGAGGAGCTGGACCGGCGTCTCGCCGAGATCGGGGCCGAGCTCGACCGGGCCGGAGCCCACTGCCTGGCCGACGGGATCTGGGCCTGCGAACCGGTGATCGAAACCATCGGGGAGCGGATCGAGCGGGGCGAGCGGCCCGGGTGAACCGGATCTCAGGTCGCCGAGAGCACACAATCGAGAATCGAGCCATCGAAAAAGGAGACCCGTATGAATGCCCGTGATCACAATGCCCCCGAGCTGCCCGACAATCCCTACCTCCTCCTGACGCCGGGCCCCCTGAGCACCACCCGGACGGTGAAATCGGTCATGATGCGGGACTGGTGTACCTGGGACGACGACTATCATGCCGTGGTCACCGGCATCCGCGAGAAGCTGGCGGCACTGGCCACGCCCGAGTCCGGCTATACCTCCGTCCTCATGCAGGGCAGCGGGACCTTCTGCGTGGAATCGGTGATCGGATCGGCGGTCCCCCCCGACGGCAAGCTCCTGGTCATCACCAACGGGGCTTATGGGGAACGGATAATCAAAATCGCCCGGTACCTGAAAATCCCGGTGGCGATCCTCGACGGCGGGGAGCTGGGTCAACCCAGCCGGACCCTCCTCAAACGGAGCTTCGAGACCGAGCCCGGCATCACCCACGTGGCCATGGTCCACTGCGAGACCACCACCGGGATGCTCAATCCGGCCGAGGAGATCGGCCGGATCGTCAAGGCTCACGGCCGGACCTTTATCCTGGACGCCATGAGCTCCTTTGGCGGGATTCCCATGGACATGGCGACCATCGGCGCCGACTTTTTGGTGAGCAGCGCCAACAAGTGCATCCAGGGGGTCCCCGGCTTCGGGTTTGTGATCGCCCGGCGGGAGACCATGGAAACCATCCGGGGGCGGGCCCGGTCGCTGAGCCTGGACCTGTTCGACCAGTGGGAGACCATGGAAACCGGCGGGGGCAAATGGCGGTTCACCTCACCCACCCACACGGTCCGGGCCTTTGCTCAGGCCCTGGCCGAGCTTGAGGCCGAAGGCGGCGTGGCCCGGCGGTATGAGCGGTTCCGCGAAAACCACCAGACCCTGGTCAAGGGGATGCGGGAGCTGGGGTTCAAGACCCTCCTCCCCGACGCCCATCAGTCCCCCATCATCACCTCGTTTCGGAGCCCGAGCCACCCGGATTACGACTTCCGCCGGTTTTACGCCAACCTCAAGGAGCGGGGCTTCGTGATTTATCCGGGCAAGGTGACCTCCCTGGACACCTTCCGGATCGGCAACATCGGCGATGTCGTCCCCGACGACATGCGGCGCCTGGTGGATGCCGTCCGGGAGTCGATGTTCTGGATGGGGTGATGGGTGAGCACGAGTAAAAATCTAAAATCTAAAGTCAGAAATCCTAAATCACCTGTGGGTGACAGGCGAGCGGTCCTTATCGTCATCGACGGCCTTCGGGTTGACGGTCTCCGGTCGGCCCGGACGCCGCACCTCGACCGCCTCATGGCCGACGGGGCCTATTCCCCGTCGGCCCGGACCGTCTCCCCGCCGTTGACCCTCCCGGTTCATATCAGCCTTTTTGCGTCTCTGCCGCCGGAACGACATGGGGTGACCGATAACGCCGAGCACCGTCGTCCCGCCGCCGGGACCTGGGGCATCATGGATCTGGCGCGGTATGCCGATCTCCGGACGGCCGCTTTCCATGGTTGGCCGCCACTCAAGGGGGTGAGCCTCCCCGGTGCCGTGAGGCATGATCAATGCCTGGTCGAGCCTGACGGGGCGGCGGCCCCCGACATCCGGATCGCCGAAAGCGCGGCCGACTGCCTGACCCGCTACGCCCCGGATTTCTGCTTTGTCCATCTCGACGGGGTGGATGCCGCCGGCCATGCTGACGGGTTCGGATCGACGGCTTATCTCGAGGCGGTGGTTCAGGCCGACACTGCGGTGGGCGTGATCATGAAGGCGATGGGGGCCGCCGACCATCTCCTGATCACCGCCGACCACGGCGGGGAAGGGTGGGACCACATCCTGGAATTCCCCTCGGTGATGACCGTGCCCTGGATGGTCGCCGGGCCCGACATCCGGGCCGGCTATGTCATCGAGGCGCCGGTGAGCATCCTGGACACCGCCCCGACCCTTGCCCGGCTCCTCGGTATCCGCCCCCACTTTCTCTGGGAAGGGCGGGGGCCGGCCGGGATCTTCAAGGATGATTCCATTTCATGGACTTAGGGCCGACCGGCCGGTCGGCCAACGGGCTTACATGTTTTTCCTCTCCGGGGTTTTTTCGGTGTCGGC
>CAYNGG010000527.1:0-2835 GCA_964396575.1 uncultured Desulfobacteraceae bacterium
AAATCCCCGGCCATCGGCTCAGGGCCCCGAGGGTGTCGTAGTCGGTGGTGTCGCACTTGATGGGGGTTATCGTGATGTAATCCCGGGCCAGGGCCGTCCAGTCGATTTCGAGATCATCGTCAAAGGTCTGGATGTCTCCCCCGAGCCAATGGTAAGCTCGGTTCCGGGGGTCCACCCGCTTTTCGAAGTATTCGGTGATCAGGGCCACTCCCTGCCGGCTGACCCGGACCCCGACGATTTCCGACGGGGGCCGGTCCGGGATGTTGACGTTCAGCAGGGTTCCGAAGGGAAGCCCCTGATGGTACGCGGTCTCGGCCAGGGACCGGACGAACCGGGCGGCATCGTCGTAATGCCGGACCCGGCCGTCGGTGCAGCTCATGGAGACCGCCAGGGAGCAGACCCCATAGAGGGCTCCTTCCCGGGCGGCGGAGACGGTCCCCGAATAGTGGATGCTGATCCCGACATTGGCTCCGGGATTGATCCCGGCGATCACCAGGTCGGGCGGGGTCCCGAGGATCTCGAGGATGCCGAGCTTCACGCAGTCAGCCGGGGTCCCGTTCACGGCATGACCGCCGCCTGATTTTGGATTTTTGATTTTAGATTTTAGACCGGTGCCGGGCGGGCTGACAGATTCCGCCCGGAGCGGGCGGTCGAGGGTGATTCCGTGGCTGACGGCACTCCGCTCCCGGTCCGGAGCCACCACGGTCACCCGGTGGCGGCGGGCGAGGCTGTCGTGAAGGGCCCAGAGGCCCGGGGCGTAAATCCCGTCATCGTTGGTCAGCAGAATCTCCATGGCCGTCCGTCGATCCGATGCTCCGCGTTAGGGGTCGTTATTCATCCGCGTCCGGCGTCCCGCCTGGGCGGGCTTGGGCGGCTTGACTTTTCGCTCCCAATCGGGCTTTATACTGGAAAACCCCGGCGATCTCAAGGGGAGATTCCGGGCAACCGGATATTACGCCATCTGACGTAGGCGGTAGGCGGTAAACGGAAAGCGGAGAATCCAGCCTCGGACTATTCGCTGCATACTGCCTACTGCTCCATTTTAAAATCGATAATCAAAAATTGAAAATCAAAATTCTAAAATCAACAATCCTTTTCCTCTCGCTGCTGCTGGCCGGGCCGGCCCCGGCGGCCGACTCGGTCGAGGCGCCGGAAACCCCCTGGGAGATTTCGGCCGACGCGGTGGAATACAACGCCGAGACCCGGACCTACACGGGCCGGGGCAACGTGGTCATCGAAAACGCGGGCCGGACCTTCCGGGCCGACGGGGTCCGGTTCAACCGTCGGACCATGACGGTGGTGGCCGAAGGCCATGTGGTGGTGACCGACGGTGAAAGCGTCCTGACCGGGCGCCGGGTCGAGCTCCACCTTAACACCGAGACCGGCACCATCGACGACGGCCGGATTCGTCT
Organism: uncultured Desulfobacteraceae bacterium; assembly: GCA_964396575.1. Classification (GTDB taxonomy): domain Bacteria; phylum Desulfobacterota; class Desulfobacteria; order Desulfobacterales; family JAABSP01; genus CAYNGG01. The sequence goes on from CAYNGG010000527.1 coordinate 1,413, forward strand.
CGGGGAGAGCCGGTTTTCGGTCCGGGGCAAGACCATCCGGAAGATCGATGAGAAGACCTATACCGCGGAAAACGCCACGGTGACCACCTGCGAGGGAGACCCGCCGGACTGGCGCCTGACCGGCCGGCGGGTCCGGGTCACCGTTGACGATTACGGAACCATCACCCACGCCGCCCTCTGGGCCCGCCGGCTGCCGGTCCTCTATTCCCCGTTCTTCGTCTTTCCGACCAAGCGGGACCGGCAAAGCGGCCTGCTCCCGCCCCGGATCGGCCATTCGGACCGGAAAGGCTTCGAGTATGAGCAGCCGGCGTTCTGGGCCATCAACGAGTCCTCGGACGCCACCCTCACCGATCACTACATGAGCGAGCGGGGTCACCGGATCGGTGCCGAGTACCGCTACGTCCAGTCGCCGACCGACCGGGGCATCATCCAGTTGGACCACCTCCGCGACGAACGGGTTGACGACGAATCGGCTCCGGACGCCAACCCGTGGGGCTATGAAGACGACCCTTACAACCGGCCCAACGCGGACCGGTACTGGCTCCGGATGAAGCACGACCGGGGGCTGCCCTACGGTTTCACCGGACAGCTTGATCTTGACGTGGTCAGCGATCAGGATTACCTTCATGAGTTTCATGCCGGTCACTCGGGCTTCGATGCCACTGAACGCCAGTTCCGGGAGACCTTCGGCCGGGAGCTCGACGATTACAACGACCCGGTGCGGGTCAATCGGCTCCGGCTGCTCCGGCGATTCCGGACCATAACCGTCGATGCCGAAGCCCGATGGTACGACGACGTGACCGAGCGGAGATGGGAATCCGAGGACACGGCGCTCCATCAGCTTCCCCGGGTGGCGGTCCGGTCGGTCAAGCAGCCGCTGCTCAACACCCCGTTGTTGTGGCAAATGAATTCCGAATACGCCTATTACCACCGCAATGACGGCATCCGGGGCCATCAGGCGGATGTCCGGCCGACGGTCCACTGGCCCTTCCGGCTCGGCCGGTACGCCACCGCCGAGCCCTTTTTCGGAATTCGGGAGACGCTCTGGTATGTGGACGCCTTCGACCCCGACACTGAAAGCGGGGACCGGTTCGACAGCCGGACCCTGGTCGATACGGGGATCGATCTGTTCACCGAGCTGGAGCGCGACTACGCGGCGGGGCCGTTCGGCTTGCCGGGGATCACTCACCGGTTGCGGCCCCAGGTGGTTTACACCTATGTGTCCGACCCGGACGAATCGCCGTACCCTCGCTCCCTTGCCGCCGACCGGGTGGACGCGGGCAACCGGATTACCTGCTCGGTGACCAACTATTTCGCCGTCCGGGCGGATGAAGGCGTAAGCGGAACCGTCTGCCGGCTCAAGGTCGAGGGGAGCTACGATCTCGACGCCGACGACCGGATCGACGGCGAGCCCTTTTCCCCG
>CAYNGG010000528.1:0-2834 GCA_964396575.1 uncultured Desulfobacteraceae bacterium
ACGTCCTTGGGGATGTCCACCAGGACCGGGCCGGGCCGGCCGGACCGGGCGAGGTGGAAGGCTTCTTTTATGGTGGCCCCGAGGGTCTCGGTGCTCGCCACCAGATAGTTGTGCTTGGTGCATGGCCGGGTGATCCCCACGATGTCCACCTCCTGGAAGGCGTCGTTGCCGATGAGGGACCGGGGGACCTGTCCGGTGATGATCACCAGCGGGATCGAGTCCATGTAGGCCGAGGCGATGCCGGTGACCGTGTTGGTGGCCCCGGGTCCGGAGGTCACCAGGCAGACCCCCACTTTGCCGCTGGCCCGGGCATACCCGTCGGCGGCGTGGACCGCCCCCTGCTCATGGCGGACCAGAACGTGGCGGATGTCGGTTTTGACCAGCTCGTCGTAAATGTCGATGACCGCGCCGCCAGGGTAGCCGAAAATGGTGTCCACCCCCTCGGCCTGGAGCATTTTCATCAGGATTTGCGCGCCAGTGAGCTTCATGATTCCCCTCCCGCCGTTTCGGGTAAATCGGATGTCACCACCGCTCCCGTGCTGGCCGAGGTCACTGACCGGGCGTACCGGGCCATGTAGCCGCGGTCGATCCGGGGCGCCGGATGCCGGCAAGCCGACAGGCGCCGCTCGATCTCGGCCGCTTCTACTTTGAGCGTCAAGGTCTTATTCGGGATGTCGATGGCGATGAGGTCCCCTTCGGCCACGGCGGCAATGGGGCCGCCGGCGCTGGCTTCGGGGGAGATATGGCCGATGGCGGCCCCTCGGGTGCCGCCGGAAAAGCGTCCGTCGGTGAGCAGGGCCACCTGGGCGTCGAGCCCCATCCCGGCGATGGCCGAGGTGGGGGTGAGCATCTCCCGCATCCCCGGCCCGCCGCGAGGCCCTTCGTACCGGATGACCACCACGTCGCCGGGCTGGATGGCGCCGCCGTAAATGGCCTCGGTGGCCGCTTCCTCGGTGTCAAAAATTCGGGCCGGCCCTTCGTGGCGGCGCATCTCCTCCCGGACCGCCGACTGCTTCACCACGCACCCGTCCGGGGCCAGATTTCCGAAGAGGACCGCCAGGCCCCCTTGATCATGGTAGGGACGGTTGACCGGCCGGACCACCTCGGGGTCGCGGACCTCGATACCGGTCAGGTTTTCGGCCACCGTCTTCCCGGTTACCGTCAGGGCCGTGCTCCGGAGATGCCCGGCCCGGTTGAGCTCGCCCATCACCGCCGGGATGCCCCCGGCCCGGTGGAGGTCCTCGAGATGGTGCGGCCCGCCCGGGCTCAGAGCGCAGAGGTGAGGCGTGGTCCCGCTGATCTCATTGATCCGGTCCAGGCTCATCTCCACTCCGGCCTCACGGGCGATGGCCGTCAGGTGGAGAACGGTGTTGGTGGAGCAGCCCAGGGCCATGTCCACGGCCAGGGCGTTGTGGAAAGCGTCAGATGTCAGGATGGCGCTGGGGGTGATCCCGGCCTCGAGGAGCCGACAGATTTGTTGACCAGCCGCCTTGGCCAGCCGAATCCGCCCGGCGTGAACCGCCGGGATCGTCCCGTTGCCGGGGAGGGCCAGGCCGACGGCCTCGGAAAGGCAGTTCATCGAGTTGGCCGTGAACATCCCGGCACAGGAGCCGCAGGTGGGGCAGGCGGCTTCTTCGATGGCCGTGAGATCCGCCTCGCTCAGCTTCCCGGACCGGACCGCGCCGACGCTTTCGAAGACGGTGATGAGGTCGATCTTCCGGCCCCCGCCGTCCGGGTGGTCCCCGGCCAGCATGGGGCCGCCGCTGATCACGATCGCCGGAATGTTCAACCGGGCCGCCGCCATGAGCATCCCCGGAACGATCTTGTCGCAGTTGGGGACCAGGACCAGGGCGTCGAGCGCATGGGCCGTGGCCATCACTTCCACCGAATCGGCGATCAGCTCCCGGGAGGCCAGGGAATACTTCATCCCGGTGTGGTTCATGGCGATCCCGTCGCAGACCCCGATGGTGGAAAAAGTCACCGGCGTCCCGCCCCCCATGTAAACCCCGGCCTTGACCGCTTCCACGATCTTATCCAGGTGAACGTGGCCGGGGATGATCTCGTTGGCCGAATTGGCAATGCCCACCAGCGGCCGGCGGATCTCGTCGTCGGTGTAGCCGATGGCCTTGAGCAAAGCCCGGTGAGGGGCCCGCTCGATTCCCGTTTTCATGACATCACTTTTCATGGTCTGTGTCTCCAAGCAAAAAACCCGTTACCAGCCGGTGGCTGATAACGGGTTTTGTCGGTTCGGAGGGCTATCGGGGGAACGTCAGACCATTATCAACCACCTTGTTCCTGGCAGGGAAGGAGCCCTACCAGGACAATAATAACGATAAGGAGATTAATAATGTAGAAGACGTTTCGCATGATGCCCCTTAATGGTCCAGTTTCAACGCTGACTTCGAGCTATAGCAGAGTGCCGGATGCCCTGTCAAACAAATTTTTTCAGCCACGATCATCGTTTCAGCCACACTGCTTTCAGATCGGCTGTCAGACTGATGTATGAACAATGAGGACGACGCCCAGGGCCGGGGCATTTCAACCTCTCCGGGGCCAGGTGTGTGGAAAACACGGCCTTTCAGGTGAAGGGGTTGGGGTTGGGCGAGGCCGGCGAGCCCGACCGGCCCAAACGATGATCACGACCCTCATTGCTCGATTGTAGATTCAACCCCAGTAGATTAGCGGATTCCGGGGTCTTTTCTTTTGACATAAACCCTCTGCCATTCTATAAATGACATCCGGGAACGTAAGAAGTGTCCACGGAATAGCTTTCCCGGTTTGCCCGTAAGCCGGCTGAATATGGTTTTAAACCACGAAACAATCCAAAAACACGA
>CAYNGG010000529.1:0-2831 GCA_964396575.1 uncultured Desulfobacteraceae bacterium
TAAATAGGGAACCCAGACCGGAGAGAGATTCATGTCCAGGAGAATTTTCATGCTACAGGCAATATCAAATCATATTCTTCAGCTCGCCACGTGGCATAAGATAATGCGGCCTTGATATCGTCTTCTTCAATGTAAGGGTATAATTCTAGAATTTTTTGAAAGGAAACACCTGAAGCGACAAGTCCGGTAATAGCCCCGACGGTAACTCTCATGCCACGAATGCAAGGCTTACCCCCCATAACATCTGGATTCATGGTGATTCGTTCAATGTTTGGAAAATTCATATCTCACATCCTGAATTCGCGGCTTATTCGATGACGGCATAAAAGCCACCGGAATCTCTCCTGAAGTCAAGCGGAGGGGGAAGTCGTCGGCCGGTGGCGTAACGGTGAGCGCCGAAGCGGGGAATGCCGTCGGTACTCAGCTCATTGAACACCGCTACCGGCGGGAAGTCAAGCATTGTCCATCCGTTGTCAGCCAACCCTTATCATCGCTCACCCCTCCGCAACCTCCACCCGATCCGCAATGCCGAGGTCTTCGAGAATCTGTTTAAGATCATTTTGGAAGGCGACCGCGGACTCGGTTTTCACGCGGACGCTGAGGTCGATGCCGAGGTTCAGCTCCTGACCGTCACGGAGCTTGGCGATCAGCTTGTTCCCCATCCGGTTCCAGACTTCCGATCAGCAATGAATCCAATACATTCACCTATCGGCCGCAACACTTTTTGTACTTCTTTCCGCTGTTGCATGGACATGGGTCATTTCGTCCCGTCCCCGGATATTTCTTAGCCTTCGGTGTCGTTGTTGAGGATTCTATTGGTGTCACCGTTACTTTTGGACCTTTCGCGGTTCCCTGATTAGACATCTTTGACATCTTTGGAAACATCTTGTGGTGTCGGCGAATCATTGGCAAGATTAACGTTCTCCGGAAATCCTCGAACTCCGCTTTATTCAAACCGAGACTCGGTTGCATCTCGGCGATCCTCTCTTCAAGCTCGTTTTCCGGCAATAAAGCCAGATTCCAACAAAGCTGCGCAAGGGATAATGCCTTGTTCATCTGTTCTATCGAACCGTCAGTTTCATCTATCAACGGTTGTGCGTACTCGACGATCGCATCTGCTATTGCTCCCATACTTCGCCTTTCATCTTATGAGGTCGAACGGAAAAAAATCAGCGGGAAATGATGGCTGGCGCGACGGGGAAGCCACCGTTTGTCCGCTGGACTGCCGATTTCAAGTAAGCCGCTATGGTAAATATTCCTTCATCCCATCAAAAAAATGCTGAACACATCCCCCCCAAATTTAGTAGGTTCCCATCACGATTTACGATGATGACATAAACCATGACGGGCATGGTGACGAAGAGCAAGGGCAATCCGAGCCCCTTGCTTCAAATATCGCCGCGCTCCATGCCTGTCAATGGAATTCAACCGAAACCTCCCAGGCATTCCGGGGCCTTTTCCCCTATGCGACTAAGGGACGGATTGACCATTTTCGTGGACCATCCCGAAATTCCGATGAGGATCTAATTGTCGTTGAGCGTCCGGCTCATGGGGGGATTCTCCTCCGCAAAATCAGGGTTGAGCCGCACTGATCCAACTGCCGCCGGTTTCCGTAAGGCATCAAGCCGTTTCCGACTCCCGTTCGATCACCCGGATTTTCCGCCATCCTCCCCGGCGGTACCGCCCGTAAGTGACCCCGTACAGGGAAGCAATAAAGACCGTCAGACAGCTCCAGGCGTAGATCAGGCCGGCGTTGAAAAGGGCCATTCCGGCCACCAGGGGGACGACGAGGACGAGGATGGAGGTGGTGGCCACGCAGATCATGATGAAGCGGGTGTCCCCGGCTCCCTTGAGCGCGCCCATGAAGACCATGTATCCGGCGTCGAAGAGCATATAGAGGACCACGAACCGCAGAATCACGGTCCCGGTTCCGACCATCTCGCTGAATTCGGACGGGCTGAGGTCATGGGGACGGAACAGGGAAAAGATCGGCTCCGGAAAGGCGAGAAAAACGGCCGCCATGGCGACGGTGTAGCCCATGGCGATATGGATAGTCCGGGTCACCGCGCCGGCCGCCTGGTCCGGCAGGTCCCGGCCCAGGGATTGACCCACGAGGATGCTCGCCCCCATGGACAGCCCGACCATGGGCATGAAAGCCAGGGAGTTGATGGAAAAGACGATGTTGCTCACCGCCAGGGCCGTCTCCCCGAGCCGGCCGACCGCGTTAATGAAAAAGGCGAACGCGAAGATCTCGGTGGCAAACTGGGCTCCGGCGGGAACCCCGAAGCGCAGCAGGCGGAGAAATCCGTCGGCCGACGGCGCAAAATTTTGGCGGACGCCGTACTGGCGATCGTTGGCGCTGGTGAACACCGTGACGACGAAGCATCCGGTGATTACGGCCCAGGCGGTCACCGTGGCGATCCCGGCGCCCCGGATGCCCAGCTCCGGCAGCGGGCCGAAGCCGTTGATCAGGGCGTAGTCAAGGGGGATATTGACGACGGTTCCCACCAGATGAGCGACCATGACGATCCGGGTCTGCCCCCGCCCGGCGTGAAATCCGGCCAGGGCCACCCCCAGGATGTGGATTCCGGCTCCCTGGCAGAGGATCTGGAAGTAGATCCGCTCGAGTGCCTGGATCTCGGATGGATGGCCGATCAGTCGAAAGATCGGGCCGGCGGACGGGCTCAGGGCCGCCAGGATCAGTCCCGAGCCGACCGCAAACCAGATCCCCTGCCAGAGCATCCCCCCGACCCGGCGGTGATCCCCGGCGCCCGTGTACTGGGCAATGAAGACGTGGACATAGCCGGCCACGCCCATGAAAAACGAGATGA
>CAYNGG010000530.1:0-2825 GCA_964396575.1 uncultured Desulfobacteraceae bacterium
GCAACGGCATGTCCACCCCCTTCCCGGCTGACGTGGACAACGACGGAAAGACGGACTTCATCTATGTGGGCGACCTGAAGGGGAATCTGTGGAAGTTCGATGTAAGGGGCTCTAACACCAACGCCTGGAACTTTGCCTTCGACGGCAAGAAACCGCTGTTCACCGCCATGGACAGCTTCGGAAATCCTCAGCCCATCACGGGGCGGCCCGACGTGACCGATCACTGTTCGGGCATCGGTCAGGCCGTCGTTTTCGGCACGGGACAACTTCTTGGCACGCCGGATGTGGGAAACAACGATCAGCAGACCCTGTACGGGATATGGGATTTTGGCGATATTTCGGACGGCACGGAGTATATCGGCACGTTCAACCGTTCGGGCGATACGATTACTGACGCCGGAGATGAAGTCGGGAACGCTTCAGATTTAACCATGCTGGAACAGGAGTTGGAGACTGGCTCGACCGAGCGGGTGTTCACCGATAAAGAGCCGTCCTGGGAGACCGAAGATGATGACGACGAAAACCAGAAGAAAAACCCGAGCACGGAGGAGGCCGTCAACATCGGGTGGTATTTCGACCTGCCGGCGCCCAAGGAGCGGATCGTCCAGCCCATTCTCATCCGGTCGGGCAAGGCGATCGTGGTTTCAAACGTACCCGGCAGCGCCGGCGGAGTCTGCACCGCCGGCGAGTCCGGCACATCGTACTTGATGGCGGTGGACCCCTGTACCGGCGGCCGAACGCCGGCTCCCGTGTTCGACATCAACGATGACGGGGAGATTGATGATGACGATCTGGTGTCCATCGATGATCCGGACAATCCGGGCGAAACCATCGATGTGCCTCCAGGAGGCGTCGAGCTGGAGGGGCTAATTTCCGCCCCGCCGATCACCTACACCCCTGAGATCGACTATCTCTATACACCGACAAACCCGCTCCAACCGCCCGACCCCCTGAAGGCAACGGGCGCCAACATCGGAATGACCTTCTGGCGTCAGCATCTCTAAACCGAAACGCGCCCCCCGCGGCCCGTCGGCCGTCGGGGGGCTCTTTCCACAATCGCGCCGGCATTGATCCGGCGGTACCTCAAAGGAGATCGCGCATGAACCCGAAAAGACACCATTGGCGAAGATGGGCCGTGGTCCTTGTCATGACCTGTTTTCTGCCGGCGGGCTTCCCCGCGGAAGGGGATGCCCAGGACACCCAGAGCTTGACCATAGAGAAGATTAAACCCGTGCCGAAATTGGAAAGGCGAAGGTCCGTCCAAACGGGGGAGTCCCTGGAGGAAGGCAGCCAAGAACGATACGCGGCGGGCGAACCGATCGACGGGATCTTTCCGGAGCGTAAGGAGATCATAATTGGAGACGGCTCGTTGAAGCTCTCCCCGGACGTGACCTATGTCATCGGGGATCGCTCGTACAGCTCCATGCCGCCCGGGTTCAAGGAGGGCAGCCGGGTCACCTACTCGATAGACGAAAAGACGGGCATGGTCACGCAACTGCGGCTCCACGAAGGTGGAGAGTGAAAACAGACGAGGAATGGAGGCGTGTGATGCACACGAGCCGAATCGGAAAGTTGATTGTCTCCCTGGGCGGATGGAGCGCAATCCTGGTGATGGCCGTTATCCTTTTTACGCCCGGCGACGCTTCGGCCGAGTTCTATAAGTACCGTGACGCAAACGGAGTGCTCCGGTTTACGGACAATTTGGCCGAGGTTCCCCCGGACCAACGTTCGAAGGTGGACAGCTACAAGCAGGTGGAGGATTTTCGGCCGCCAACTCCGGATGAGCCGGATTCGTCTAGCCGCCGGGACGAAGATGGAGATCAGCGGACTCGGTCCGGGGCGGACAGTAGCATGAACGCCGGAGAGACCGCCGCCCGGTATCAGGAGCTTAACCAGCGAAAGGCGGAGCTGGACGCGGAGTACCAGGAGTTGGTCGCTGCTCAGGAGGCTATCCAGGAAGAGCGGAAAGCGGCGGATACACGGGAGGAACGGCAAGCCATCAATGAAAAAGTGATGGTTTTGAATCAACGGATTGCTGAATTTGAAGACAAACGAGCCGAGTTCGAGCAGGCGGTCCAGGCCTTCAACGAGCAGCAATAACCGGGGCGGGGGATCGGCTTGGAGCCGGTTTTTATGGGGGTCACCCTCGGAATTCATTCCGAGGCGAGAGACTCCTGGGAGCGCCTCGCGCCCGTGCGGCCCAAACATACCGCCCGGGACGAAGCCCTGAAAATGCCTTTGAATATCCCTGACCGGCTCTGAGTCGGTTTTGTGGGATTAGCCTCGGAATTTTTCCCGGGCGAAAGACCTCCGAGGTTTTGGAAACCTCGGAGGTCTTTTGATTCGGGGCCCGCAACCATCCGCAAAGATCAACAAACCATTTGGAAAAAAACGATGAACCGGACCGGCAACCGATTCGACATCCGCCACAAAGAGACCCTGACGCTCTTTCTCCGGGAATACTTTGAATTGTTTTTTCCCGATCTGGTGGATAAACCCTCATGACCGGGGCGGGTACCGCGATCACCCCCGGGCATGAAAATGTATGTTCACGATAAAAAACAGAAAAAACAGGATGCCCTAACTTTTTAAAGCCCCAACGGGGCGCGATCTATAAAGGCCGGGGCATCGCCCCGGTGCAATGGTTCCAAAATTTATCCAAGCCCTGTAGGGGCGAAATATGTCGCCCCTTCAGGGCTCAAAAACCGATATACCCAGTTACCCAGGGCGGTGCCCTGGGCTATAATATGCCGCCCCTTCAGGGCTATCCGCGAAAATCTGCGTAATCCGCGGATAAAATGCATTTTCACGATAAACCCTCATGA
>CAYNGG010000531.1:0-2810 GCA_964396575.1 uncultured Desulfobacteraceae bacterium
TGTGGAGTGTGGAGTGTGGAGTGTGGAGTGTGGAGTGTGAAGTGTGAAGTGTGAATGGTGGAGTGTGAATGGTGCTCCGAGCCACGCTTCAAGCTTAAAACCGCAAAATTCAAACTTTAAATTCAAACAAAGGAGGAGTCAGATGAAGCGTACCTTTACCCCTTTTGGCGTCACCGTCCTGGCGGTCGCCCTGGTCATCACCTGGGGCCTGCCCACGGCCGCGTCGGCCCGGATAACGGCCGGAGACTATGAGATGAGCGTCATGGTCGGCCCATACATCTTCGACGACATGGAGGAGGCCGGCGACTACGATGACGGCCCGGTCTATACTTACGGCCTCGGATATCACCTCACCGATCACTTCGGCGCGGAGATCACCGCCAACTACATCGACACCGAGGTGACCGGCGACGACGGGACCCCCGACGCCGTTTACGAACACCTCTACCGGCTCGACTTCCTCTACCACTTCGCCCCGGACCGGACGATGGTCCCCTATTTTCTGCTGGGCGGCGGTTTATCTACCATCCACGCCGACGATAAGGAGACCGGGCCGGTGGCCAACTACGGCCTCGGGTTCAAGTATTTCCTCTCCGACCGGGTGGCCTTCCGGGCCGACGCCCGGCACCTTTTCTATGTCGATGACGAGTCGAATCACTTCTCGTGTCAGGTGGGATTGACCCTGGTTCTGGGCGAGGACGCGGCGGAGAAGCCCCGACGGACGACGGCGGCCGGGACCCGGGACAGCGACGGTGACGGCGTCCCCGATCACCTGGACCAGTGCTCCGCCACCCCCCGGGGCCTGGCGGTGGACGGCATCGGCTGCCCGAAGCCCATCTCCCGCCCATCGGCCGCCGATTCAGGGGATGCGTCCGGCGGAACAACGCCCGCTCGACGGACCGGAGACGCACGCACCGGCACGGCGACCGCCGCCCCGTCAGCCGAAATGTCGCCTTCGCCGGTCCGGCTCCTGATCGAGTTCGGCTACAATCAGAGCCGCATTGACACTGATTACCGGAAGCCCATGCGGCAGATTGCCGATTACATGGCCGCCCATCCCGGCACCCGGGCCGTCATCGAGGGCCATACGGACAGCACCGGCTCCGAGACCTATAACGCCACGCTCTCCCGAAAGCGGGCCGAGGCGGTCAAGGAGTATTTGACCCGGACCCTCGGGATCGCCGACAGCCGGCTCGACCTCCAGTGGTATGGTGAGTCCAGCCCCATCGCCGACAACTCCACGGACGAAGGACGGCAGCGGAACCGCCGGGTCCTGACCATCACCATCGTCGAGTAATGGATGATCAGTGATTGATGATTGATGATTGATGATTTTGGTTTGAACCGGTCAACCCGCGATCATCAATCTAAAATCTAAAATCATAAATCTAAAATCAGGCTCCGGGAGAAAAACAGGTGGATGCGGTGGGCCCGGATCACCTCGGCCAGCTCCGCTGTATCGATCCACGGCGCGCCGCCCTGGGGCACGAGCGGAAGCCCGTCCACATGGACCGCGTGGTAGGGAGTGTTGCTCGGTTGTTTCCGGTCCAGCTCCGCTTTGAGGGCGGAGACGGTGGGAGCAAACAGGGTCGTGACCTCAACGTACCGGTCAGGCTCATCCAATGGCACCTGGACCGGCGGCTCACTTCCCGAAAGCCCGCCCGTCAAGATCCCCCCGATGTCGGTCGTCGGGCGTCTGAGCCGGAGCACCCGTATCGGGGATCGGACGCGGGTGATGTCCCGGGGCGGGCGGAGGGGCAGGGGGCGGTCGGCGGGGACCGGCCGGGCCCCGCATAACAGGTAGTCCCGTCCGTCGTGGAGCAGCTCCCAGGGGAGCCTCAGCAGGCGGACGGCCGCTTCGTTGGCCGCCTCCTGCCGGGGCAGGGAGCTGCCGACGACCAGGCGGGAGTCGATGAAAACGGTAAACCGTCGGGCCATTGCGGGGTCCGCTTTGCCCCAGGCTTCCCGGACGGGCACGCAGCTCTCCCCGGCCAGAACCCGCCGGAAGAGCCGACGGCCCCATTCGGGCATCCGGCGAGCCACCCCCGCGGCCCGCTCCCCGTCTTCCGTCGAGGGCCACCTGACGTAGCGGGTCAGATACCAGTCGAGGTCCGCCATCTCCGCCGGCCCCAGCGGCGCGGCAAAGAGAAACGGCTCCCGGCATTCAATGGGGTCCGGCGGATTTCCGGGCTCGACAAAGGATAGCTCGGCGGTGGCCGAATCCCGATCGCCGTCGGCCCGGGCCTCCACCGTCGGCGACCGCATCTCCAGAACCATCTCCGAGACGGGCGGGGCCGAAGGCACCTCGACCATGGGCGCTAACGGCCGGCTGTCGATGGCGGTGACGATCTGGGGCAAGACCCGCCGGACACCGGCCGCTCCCCGCCCCACCCGGATCGCCAGGGCCGTCCCGGAAAAGAGCCACTTCAAAGCCCCCATCTCGACGCCCTCCCGCAGGAGCGGAATGATCGGCAAGTCCCCGGACCGGCTCTCCCGGACCGTAGCGGCATGGCGAGCCTCCTCGGCCACCCAGGCGGAGTTAAAGGCGTCGGGGCTGATCACCACGATAAAGGCCCGGGCCGCTTCAATGGCCGATAGGATGGCCGGGGTACTTTCCCCCCGGCTCCGCAGCTCCCGGGAGCCCACCAGGTTGTAAATCCCCTTGGCCGCCAGACCGTCCCGAATCCGGTCCACGAAATCGTAGTCGCGGCTGCTATGTGAAATAAAAACGCAACGGTGCATGGTCCATCCCCCCTGTTGCCAATATCTTTCCCCGAATACCGTATTTTTCGGCTGATGGCAATGATGGA
>CAYNGG010000532.1:0-2796 GCA_964396575.1 uncultured Desulfobacteraceae bacterium
GTCGAGCTCCGTCCGGACCGCCATCCCCAACTGCTGGCAGGTGTATGGCTTTTTGACGAAGCGGCCGGTGCCGTGGGCCTGAATCCGGGCCACGGCTTCGGTCTCGGCAAAGCCGCTGGCGACCACCACTTTCTGGTCGGGCCGGATGGCCGCGATTCGCTGGAAAGTCTCATGGCCGTCCATCCCCGGCGCCATGATCATGTCCAGGAGAATCAGGTCGAATTCGGCTGATTGAATCCGCTCCACCGCCGCTTCCCCCGATGGGACCGCCTCCGGAGCGTATCCCAAATCCGAAAGAATCCGGCAGGCGATCTCCCGTTGATGGGGGGCGTCATCGACCACCAGAATCCGCTCCCCCCGGCCGCGGTAGGAAGCCACCGGGAGGTCGGGGGCCTCGGCCGGTACCGCCTCCGAAACCGCCGGAAAGAACAGCATAAACCGGGTGCCGTCAGAGTTGCTCGTCACCCGGACGTGGCCGCCGTGATCCGCGACCGTGTTCCAGACCACCGTCAGCCCCAGCCCCGAGCCGCTCTTGCCCATAACCTTTTTGGTGTAGAACGGCTCGAAGATTTTCTCGAGATCCGCCGGGTCGATGCCGTGCCCGTTATCCGCCACCGTCAGGACAACGTACCGGCCGGCCGGAACCCCGGCGGCGTCGTCCGTCGAATCAGTCACCCGGCGGTTGGCCGTGGTAATCTCCACCCGACCAGACGGCGCCACTGCCTCGATGGCGTTGATCATCAGATTCATGATGGCCTTCCGAAAATGGACAGGCGACCCGGCGACGTTCTGGAGATCCGGGGCCAGGTCAGTGACCAGACGGACGCCCGCCGGCGGGTCTTCGGCCGAGGCGAGATATTCCCGGACGACGGTGTTGAGGTTGACGATCCGGCGGGTACTGGCCGCGCTCCGGGCCAGGGTGAGGAGATCGGAGACGATAGCGGCGGCCCCCAGCCCCGCCTTCCGAACCTTTTCCACCGTCTCCCGATGCCGGTCGTTTAGAGTGGGGTCCATGAGGAGCAGCTCCGGATAATTGACCACCCCCGAGAGGATGTTGTTCAGGTCGTGGGCCACGCCTCCGGCCAGAAGCCCCATGGCCTCCATCTTCCGGGACCGCTCCAGCCGTTCCATGAGCGCCTCCTTTTCCCGCTCCGCCCGCTTCCGCCGGGAGATGTCGGTGAGCACACTCTCGATGTAGCCCTCGGCCTCGTCGAGGCGGGAGGAGATGCTGGCCCAGAACGGGGTCCCGTCCCGCCGGACCATCTTGACCTCGGTATCTTCCACCCCGCCCTCCCGACGGGCGGTTTCGATGATTCGTTTCCGGTCTGCCGGGTTGACGTAAAGATCGCCGGCAACGCAGTCGGAGATGAAATCCTTTACCGAGTCGTATCCGATCATGTGGACGAGCTTCGGGTTGCAGGCCAGAATCCGGCCGGTTTCGATCTCGGCCCGGACCAGGCCGACCTGAGCGCTGTTGAACAGGCCCCGGTACCGTTCCTCGCTCGCCTTCAGGGCCGACTCCGAACGCAGCCGGAGGTGGATGTTGGCCACCAGCAGAAAGATGATGGCCATCAGGGCCACGATGGCCGCGCATAAGGCCCAGATGAGCTGCTTGTGAACGGCGTAAAAAGATTTCGGGCCATTGATCACGATGCTGTCTTCCGGCAGACGGGACCGGGGGATGTGGTGGCGCTCCATGGCCCGGTAGTCGAACATAAGCTGATTCGGGCTTTCCGTGATCACCGGGATCTTACGGGCCGGGACCCCGTCGAGAATCCGGCAGGCTAGTTTGGCCGCCGTCTCTCCCTGGGCATGGCCGCTGGTGAGCATCCCGCCCACAATGCCGGTGTTCAGAGCGAAGTCCCAGAAGCTGTAAACCGGGGCGGCGGAATGATCCGCGATCACCCGGCATCCGTCTTCGAGGGACAATCGCGGCCCTTCAGCCGTCGCGGTATAGTGAAACCACAAGACGATGCTTTCCGGCGCCGGAGACCCCAGCCGGTCCGGAAGCTCGGCCGGCGTCAGATGGTCCAGGAAGGTGAATGACACCCGGTCGGCGTACTCGGGGATCAGCTCGGTGAGCCGGAGCGAGTTGGCCTGGCCGGTCACCGTGCCGTCGGTGACCGCATAGACCATCCGCGTCTCCGGATGGATGGACAGGGCCGCATCAAGGGTGCCGGCGATGTCGAAAGACTCCACTACTCCGGTGACATGGGGCAGCTCCTCGCGTATGTCCTCCCGGTAGAAGTTGACCCCGCAAAAGACCACCGGGGTGTCGGGGAACAGCGTTTCCCCGTGTTTGATCAGAAAGTGAAAGGCGGGGTCGTCCGATGAGATAATCACGTCGAATCGACTGCCCCCGTACTTGATCTCGAACAGCGATCGGAGACGGTCGAGGTATTGGTCATTGTAAACCCGCTTGGTGTCCATGTACTCATAGGAGATCTCGGCATCCGGGAACCGGTCCCCCAGAACGGACTCGATCCCTTCGGTGATGCCGTCGGTCCAGCCCAGACCGAGGTGGTAGGAATGGAGGACGAGCACCCACGGGGCGTCTCCGGCGCTTTGCTCGGCCATACCAGACGCCAGACAAGGGATCACCAGAAGCCAAAAGGCCAAGAGGAGCCGTTTCATCCATCCACCTTCGATTTATAGTGATAAGGGTGCGATTGCACGGACACCCGGCGGACGGTGGGCCGGCGCGTCGGGTAACCAACGGATGCGCATACTGGTGCGAAAGCCGTCATGGAAACCCATAAATGTCATATTCGGCGAAAAAATGCAATTCCCCCGGCA
>CAYNGG010000533.1:0-2794 GCA_964396575.1 uncultured Desulfobacteraceae bacterium
CCCATCGGTTCAGGACGTGAGCAGCGACGAGATGCTGAAGTCGATCCGTCAAGCGGTGACCCAAAACGGGAAATTCCCGTTGACCCTGATCGTCCTCGACGAGGTCCAGCAATACATCGGCGGAGACACCCAGCGGTCGAGGGCGGTCCAGGAGATGGTGGAGGCCTGCTGCAAGAACAGCGGGGGAAAGATCCTCTTCATCGGGACCGGACAGACGGCGGTGACGGGAACCTCCAACCTGAAACAGCTCGAAGGCCGGTTTACCGTCCGGGTCGAGCTCTCCGACGCCGACGTCGAGGCGGTGGTCCGGAAGGTCATCCTCGCCAAGAAAGCGGAGGCCATCGAACCCATCCGGGAGACGCTCCAGGCCAACCTCGGCGAGATCTCCCGTCACCTGTCGGGGACCTCCATCGCCCACCGTGAGGACGACATCCCGGCTTTCCCCCAGGATTACCCCATCCTCCCCGTCCGCCGGCGGTTCTGGGAAAACACCCTCCGGGTCCTCGACCTGACCGGGACCGACAGCCAGCTCCGCAACCAGTTGTCCATGGTCCACAAGGCCATCCAGACCCGACTCGACGACCCCCTGGGCACGGTCATCGCCGCCGACTACCTCTATTTCGAAGCCGCCGACAAGCTCATCCAGCACCGGCTCCTCCCCCGGAAGGTCCATGAAAAGACCATGACCTGGCGAAACGGATCGGAGACCGAGCGGACCATGGCCCGGGCCTGCGGCCTGGTCTTTCTGATCAACAAGCTCGCCGGGAGCAATTCGGAAATCGGCATCCGCGCCACAGCGGAAACGGTCGCCGACCTGATGGTCGAAGACCTCCCGGCCGGCGGCGGCGCCCTCCGGAACGCCCTCCCCGGCATCCTCGACGGATGCGAGCTCCTCATGAAGATCGGGGCCGAATACCGAATCCAGACCGAGGAGAGCGCCGCCTGGAGCGACGAATTCCACAACCAGCGGAGCCAACTGGCCAACGAGGCCCACCGGATCGACACGGAACGGGATGACCGGATTCGGAAGCGGTTCGGCGAGCGGGTCCATAAGCCGACCCTCTTCCAGGGCAAGTCGAAAGTCCTCCGGACCGTCTCACCGGTCTTCGACGCTCAATTGCCGGCGGACGCCGGCGGGAAGATCCACGCCTGGGTCCGGGACGGGTGGAGCGTTGATGAGCAGACCGTCCGGGCCGACGCCCTCCAGAGCGGCAACGGGTCCCCGACGATCTTCGTCTTTGTGCCCAAACGATCGGCCGACGACCTCCGCCGGCGCCTCATCGACTTCAAGGCCGCCAACGCCACCCTCGAAAAACGGGGCGTCCCGACCGGCCCCGAAGGCCAGGAAGCCCGGGCCGCCATGGAAACCACTCGACGGACCGCCGACGGCCGGATCAAGGAGCTCCTCGACGACGCCTTTTCCGGGGCCCGGGTCTTCCAGGGCGGCGGCAACGAAATCACGGGGGGCGACCTCCGGGACCGGGTGATGGAAGCGGCGGACCACTCCCTCCAGCGCCTCTACCCCCAATTCCACCTGGCCGACCATCCCGGCTGGGACAAGGTCCTCTCCCGGGCCCAGAAAGGCTCCCCGGACGCCTTAAAGGCGGTGGGCTTTGACGGGGAGGCATCCAGCCATCCGGTCTCCAGGGCGATCAGCCTCTACATCAACGGCGGGAAAACCGGCGCCCGGATTCGGGATCATTTCGAGGCCCCGCCCTTCGGCTGGCCCCGGGACGCGGTGGACGGCGGGTTGCAGGTCCTGCTGGTGGCCGGCGTCATCCGGGCGGAGGATGACGCCGGCCGGGTCATCGACCTGAAATCAATGGATCGCAAGAAGATCGGAAAAAGCCGGTTCAAGATCGAGGCCACCACCGTCAGCACCGGCCAGCGAATTCAAATCCGGAAGGTCCTCCAGAAAGCCGGAGTCTCCGCCAAATCGGGCGAGGAGCTCATGGTCGTCCCGGATTTTCTCCAGAAGCTCGAAGCCCTGACCGCCAGCGCCGGCGGCGACCCGCCCCGGCCGGAGCGGCCCGACCCGTCCGCCCTCGAGGACATCCGCCTTTCCGCCGGCAACGAGCAGCTCCTGGCCATCTACCACCGCCGGGATGAGCTCCGGCAATGGATCGATGACTGGCGAGGGCTTGCCGAAAAGATCGACAAGCGCATCCCCCGGTGGGAGCAATTGGAGCGGCTCCTGGCCCAGGCCCGGGACCTGCCGGATGCCGGGAGCCACCATGCCCAGGCGGACAAGATCCGGGACCAGCGCATGCTCTTAAACGACCCCGACCTGGTGGGACCGGCCGTCTCCGCCCTGACCCAGGTCCTTCGGGACGCCCTGAACCAGGCGGACGCCGCCTACCGGACCGGTCACGAGGCCGGGATGGACCGGCTCCGGGACGACGCCAACTGGGAAAAGCTGAAGCCGGAGCAGCGACATGAGCTCCTGGCGGAACAAAAGCTGACCGAAACGGACCGGCCAACCATCAAGGTCGATTCCACCGACGAGATCCTCCGGACCCTGAGCGCCGCGCCGTTGAACGTCCTGGCCGACCGGATCGCGGCCCTCCCCGGCCGGTTCGATCAGGTCCTCCGGGCGGCGGCCGAGCTCCTCGAGCCGGAAATCCGGTTCGTTCCGGTCCCCCGGCGGACCCTGAAAACCGAATCGGATGTGGACGCCTGGCTGACGGAGGTCCGGGAAAAATTGACGGCGGCGCTGGAAAAGGGGCCGGTGTCGGTGAAGTGATGGGAAAGATGCTGGGAGTACAACCCCTCCCCCCGGCCCCCTTCCCTAAAG
>CAYNGG010000534.1:0-2792 GCA_964396575.1 uncultured Desulfobacteraceae bacterium
CCCTCGTAGTCCACCCCGGAATTGCCGCCATACCAGGCGATGGGGTCCAGTGCCGGAGCGTTGTTTTCGCCCAGAATCTCCAGCGGTCCGGTGTAGATGGCGGTGGTCGTCCCCGCCCGGCAGGCGTACTCCCACTCGGCCTCGCTGGGCAGCCGGTAGAGATCCGTCCCCTCCATCCCGTTGAGCTTCCGGATGAATTCCTTGACGTCCTCCCAGGATACGCTTTCCACCGGACCATCCGGGCCGCAGCCGGTGAAACGGGATGGGTTCTTTCCCATCACCCGCTCCCACTGCCCCTGGGTCACCGGCGTGGTTTGGAGGTAGAACCCGGCCGTCAGGGTGACCTCGTGGCGCTTTTCCCTGTCAAATCGCCCCGGCTCATCCGGGGGGCTGCCCATCATGAAGGTGCCGGGCGGGACGTACACAAAGGTCATCCCCAGGTCGTTTACCATTTGCTTCCGGGTCCGCCGCCGGTCCACAACCGGCGTTTCATCCGGATACGTTTCCCGTGCCCGCCCTCTTGCCAACAGCTTTCGGACCTCGCGGGGAATCCGGACCGACAGGGGGTCGGCCATGAAGGTGACGAATATCCGGTCCCGCAGCGGATCGGATGGGGCCAGCCGGTCCGCTGCCCGGCGTTTCATCCGACGGATGATCCGGGGGATCAGCCGCTCAACGGGGTGGGCGCAATCCAGCCGGAGTGTCCCGGCCGTTCCGGCCGTTCGGATAAGCTCGAAAAGAATCCGCCGGACCCGCCGGTCCGGTCCCCCCTGAAATCCATGATCATCGATGAGCCGCCGCCGCAGCCAGTCGGGCATGTAGCCGTGCCGGAACCAGGGCAGCCGCGCCAGAATGAACAGGCGTTGCCGGGAAAACAGGGGGCTGCCGGCATCATCGGTCAGGCAATGGCCCAGATGCAGGGTCAAGCCCCATCGAAGGTCCGGATAGACCGCGCAGGCGCATAACCAGTACCACCCCGCGTCATCCAGAACGGCGCGCGGGGATTGGACTATCCGCTCGACGGCCTCGGGATCGGGGGGCCGTTGATCCGGGGAATCGCCGCCCATCATATCCGTCGCCGGTGGCGTCGGCGGTCCGGACCGGGCGGAGGGACCAGGTACCGCCTGGAAGCGGTCGATCAAGGCGGAAAGTCCCGCCTCGTCCGCGGGCATGACAATGAAATCCCGGTCGGCCAGGGGGTGTCCGGCCACCGGGCCCAGGGTCAGCAGAGCCCGGTGCTCCCAGGGATGAAGCTGCCCGATCCAGTCCACGACCCGCCCGGTAAACGGGCTGATCAGACCGGCGCCGTCCGATACCAGAATCAACCGGTGGTCCCAATAGCGGGCGGCCAGCTCGGTGAGGTCCATGGGTCGGCCGATTCCGGAGGCCGGGACACAGCTCCTCGGGTCCCGGTCGAAATGATACCGGCGGATGAAGACATCGTCGCCCGCCAGCCGGTCCAGCAAAGCATCCGCCCAGTCCGCCTGGTGGTCGCGGAAAGCGGCCCGGTCCACCAGAGCCAGGTATTGCGGCATCTGATACCGGTAGCCGAATACGGGGATAAAGAAGCCGCCCGCCCCCGCCGTCCGGCGGACCGTGGCATCCACATCCAGATCCGCGTCCGGAGCCCGGATGTGCTTCCTGAGGGCCTGAGCGGTCCGCCGCAGCTCAAGGGTCCGTAGAATCAGCCCCATCCGGGCCGCTACCCGGAAGGGATGGACCTCAAAAGGCGCGTCGGCCGGGCGGCGTTTCAAATACCGGGCCACCAGTATCCGGAGCCAGATCTCCCGGACCAGAAAACCAACGCCGCAGACCCCGAGAACGGTCAAGCTCCCCCATAGCGCGGCGCGTCCCCAGGCCATGGAAACCCCGATGTCCGGCGGGACCCCGGGGCCAATCCAATAGAGCCCGGCCGCCCCCAACAGCAGCAGCCCCAAAAACACGGGCACCCAGAGCCGGGACCGGGCTCCCAGTTGCTGAAGCGATGCCTCGTCCCCGTCCGCGTCCATCGGCGCCGGTTTCTCCCCGTCGGCGGGCTGGACCAGGCCGGCGGCCCAAGCCGAAAAACAGGCCGAAAACGTCTCCTGCTCGGCGGGGGAGGCACAGAGCAACGGGCGGAGGAAGGTTCGGAGGCGCATGGGGTCGGCGGGCAGTTGACCCCTTGCGGCCATTTGCCGGATCAGCCGGTGGGCATCGGCGTATTCGCCCACGCCGATACCGAACCCGTTGGCCCGGAGCGTATCCAGCAGCAACGGAAGGGCCTCGATGAAAGCCCTCATGTCAACGGGATTTTTCAGCTTTCCGCCGGCGTCCATTGCCTCACGAATTGGCGGGCGGCATCCAGGTCCTCGGATTTCACCAACGCTCCCAGGGTCCGGACCGCGCACTCGCGGTCCCCGGCAATGGGATTCGGCGAGTCGGACAGCTCCCGCATGGCCTGGAGCCAGACGATGAGCTCCGCCGTGGCCGGTTTCCGGGATATCCGGCCGTCCTCATCCCGCAAGTCGAAAAACAGCGCCGTGGCATCCGCCAGAAACGCCTCGTCAGGGTCCGCCGACGCGCCCGAACGGAGCGGGATGTGACGGAGCCGGTTGGCCACGATCCGCCGCATCCGGTCCGGCTCGGGAAAGCGGATGTGATGATAAACGCACCGGCGCAGAAACGGGTCCGGCAGATGCTTTTCGGAGTTGCTGGTGATCACGGTCACCGGGCTCATCTCCGGCGCGGCGGACACGCTCCGGTTCCCCAGCTCCGGAATCCGGAAGTACATCTGCTCGATCTCGTTTAAAATG
>CAYNGG010000535.1:0-2766 GCA_964396575.1 uncultured Desulfobacteraceae bacterium
GCGGTCATCCTGTCAGCCTCCTCGGGGGCGGAGCCGCCCCAGCCAGACGTGGAAGGGGACCAGGTGGGTCCGGACCAGGTCGGTGAGGACGATCACCTCACGGGCGGTGTATTTCCGGAGAATGAATTCGGTGAGGGTCACCTGGGCCTCACGAGGGGCAAAGCGGGTCATGAGCCGGTCTATGTGGGCGGCGCAGACGGCGTCGGATGCCTTCCGCCGGCGGAGAGTCCATCCCTCCCGGCACTTGAGAATCCGGGCGAGACAGGTCCGGCCCCGCTGGCGGTGAGCCCAGATGTAAAGGATATCGAGCATGGCCGTGGTCCGGACCTCGGCGTCCTCGTCATCCAGCAGGGGCAGGATCTCGTTTAAGTCCCGCCGGCGGAGCACCATCCGGAGCCGGTACTTCCCGGTCCCCTCGATGACCGCGGCCACGGCGTCGGACCAGAGCTTGGCCCAGACGATGCTCGGGACCCCCAGAAGACTCCCGACCGGGGCGCTGAGGGCGGCAAAGGGCCAGGCCAGGACGCTCCGGAAAAAGTTAGCCCGGATTACCCGTCCTTCGAAGTGGCGGAGGGTGTTGTGCCCGGCGATATAGAGGCCATTGGCGATGCAGATGCAGAAAAACCTGGACCATTCGAAGAGCGGGCCGGCCAGCGCCAGGGGCCAGAAGGCGTCGAACCCCCAATTGACTCCCCCGAGGATGGGCACTGAAAAGCCGGTCCAGAAGAGCGACTGGGCGGTGTTGTCGAAGTTGACATGGCGGATCGACCAGGCCCCCGGCTGGGTCCCGGACAGGGCCACCAGATCCACGAAGACGTTCCGGAAGGAGGTGATCCCCAGCCAGACGGCGGCGTAGGCCGGCCCGATCCAGAGCCAGGCGGGAATGATCCCGGCCAGGACTCGGAGCGTGTTTTTGACGGTCGGGTTGAGGTAGCGCCAGAAGCGCCGGAGACCCACCGGCTCATACCAGTATTCGTCGCCGATCCGGTTGGGCGGGGCCGGGGTCCGTTCCCCGATGGCGTAGATGGCGTCGTCGGATCGGGTGACCTCGGCCGGCCGGCCCCGGCCCAGGATGAGCCGGGAGACGGGGCCGGGGAGGCGGAGATGGGTCCGGACAAAGGTCTTCCGGGACCGGGCCGGGATGTCCCCGGCCCGGACAAAGCCCATGCCGGGGATCTCCGGCTCCCAGTCAGTGGCGGCGCTCCCGGCGACCGGGATGAGCGGATTGGCCTGGTAGCGGGCGCTCGCCCGGCCGACCGCCTCATCGGGCAGACGGATGTCGTGCCGATCGAGGAGCCTGTCCACGTCTGATTGATCTCCGTTGTTGAGCTGGTCCACCAGGTCGGCCAGGCGGAGAAGGTCTTCTGGGTTTCTCGGGGCCGAGCTGTGGTCGCGGATGTTGAAGAGCTCGACGGCATCCAGGTGGGGGGCCGCCCGGATGATCGTCTCGGCGGCGGCCCGGAGCCCCCGTTCCAGGGGACGGTTGAGGACCACTTCGCCCCCGGCGGCCGCCAGCTCCGGCAGGATGTCCGTCTCCCGGGCAAAGGCTGAGTCGTAGTCGGCCACGTTCTTATAGGGGAGCCACCGCTCCCGGAGCCCGCTGGGCGTCAGGCTGACGAAGCTTTCCCGGGCGGCCCGGTAGGCGGCCGCCACCCGCTCCAGCTCCCACTCGGTCACTTCCCCCCTCGCCGCCAGATGCCGGGAGACCTCGAACTGGACCTTCCAGGCGAGAACCCGCCGGCGGAGCACCTCCCGGTATCGGCCATGGAAGAGGGCGGCCAGGTGGTTCCGGGAATACTGACGGTGGGGCACGTACCGGTCAAGGGCCTCCACGGTCAGCGGGGCCAGAGTGAAAATGCCATCCTCGTAGCCGGCGTTAATCCCGGCCAGGGCGGTGTTGAGTCCGTCCAAAAGCCCGATGATGGTCTGGTGGCGCCGGAGCCGGTTTTCCTCTAAGCCGTCCAGAAACCGGGACAGAAGGCGGCAGTGGTCCGAAAAGTATTCCAGACAGGCGTTATAGGTCCGGGCCGGGGGGATGAAGAGGTAGTGGCGCCGATCCCGGCTCGGGCCCACGCTGAATTCGATCCCGATAATGACGTCGATCCCCAGAAGATGGCCGGCCTCGATGGCTTCGAAAAGGACCTCCCGGTCGGGAAGATCGTAATAGGCGATGGTCAGGCGGGAGATCCCCCGGATAAAGGCGTCCAGGACGACCTGGCTCGGGGATTTCCGGCCCTCCGTGAGATGGTCGTGGACGTGGTGGTCCCATCCGAGGGACAGCTCCCGGAGGGGCTGGTCGGTCTCCGGGACCTCCATGAGGGAGAGCTCCCGGAGAAATCGCCGGATCACCGCCTCGTGGCCATAAGATGCCAGGGCGAAATCGGCGATCCGCTCCATCCGGCGCCGCGGGTTATCGGTGTGGCCGACCGCGTACTTCATGATCTCGATCTGAACCCGGGCGGTGTTCACCGGCATCCGGATGGTCTTGGCGTGGAGGGAGAGATTGACGAGGGTTTTCAGGGCGTGGAGACGCTTTTGGGCGTCGGCCTTGTCCAGCTCCCGGGTGATCCGGATGTAGGCCTCGGCGATCCCGATCCGCCGCTTGTGGAGGGCTCGGGTGAAGCCGCCGGGGTGAGAGAGGAGGTCCGGCGTCCCCTCCTCGGTCTGCTCCACCCGGCGGCTGAGAAGGTCGGAGAGGCGGCGGATGGCCTTGTTGAAGCTGAGGGTATCCACGAGCCGCTGGGCGAGTCGCTGTCGTCGGGTGGG
>CAYNGG010000536.1:0-2764 GCA_964396575.1 uncultured Desulfobacteraceae bacterium
GAGCCGCCTAAGCCTGAAGTTGACGAGGCTGCCCAGAAGGCCGATGCCGAAGCCAAGGCCAAGGCGGACGCGGAAGCTAAGGCAAAGGCCGATGCCGACGCGAAGGCCAAGGCGGAAGCCGATGCCGAGGCCAGGAAAGCAGCCGATGCCAAGGCTAAGCAGGAAGCCGAGGAAAAGGCGCAGCGCGAAGCCGAAGAGAAGGAAAAGGCCGAGGCCGCCAAACGCGAGGCCGACGAAGCCGCCATCCGCCAGAAGCGGGCTGAGGAGCGGGAAAAGCGGGCCACCGAGGTCAAGACCACGGCGGAGGCGGACGTGCCCAAGACAGCGGCCGCCATCCAGAAGTCCGCGCTCGACAAGATGATTGACCAACTCAACCGAATCCATCGGAAAAGCGCCTAACAGTCGGAGATATAACCGGACGTCTGTCCGGAGGATCGATCCGTTGATAACTTTATTCACAATATGAGGAGGAACCTCAAATGGCGGAAGTAAAAAAGGCAAAGGCAAAGGAAAAGAAAGAGCCCAAGGTAGCCGATCCGGTCGCATCGTCCATCGATCCGGCAACCCAACAGATGATCAGGCGGGCTCAGGAGCTCGGCATCGACACCGTTTGGGATCGGGCCGTTACGCTGAAGCAGTGTAACATCGGACTTCAGGGGATTTGCTGTAAGAACTGTTCCATGGGACCCTGCCGACTGCCGCTCCCCAAGGGCGGGATCGAGGGCGAGGACACCCGGAAGGGACTCTGCGGCGCCACCCCCAACACGATAGCGGCGAGAAACTTCATCCGGATGATCGCCGGCGGCGCGGCCGCTCACTCCGACCATGGCCGAAGCGTGGCGGAGGTCTTTCTGGCCGTGGCCCGGAAGGAATCCCACGACTATCAGATCAAGGATCCCCAGAAGCTTTTGGCCATTGCCCCTTATCTGGGCGTCGAGACCACCGTGGAAGTCGATGGCGAGACCAAAGATCGAGAGCTGGATGAAATCGCCCTGGAAGTGGCTGAAAAGGCCATGAATGAATGGGGCAAGCCCGGCGGCGAGCTGCTCTATCTGAAACGGGCCCCGGAGGCTCTGTATGAAAAGTGGAAGAAAAACGGTGTCCGGCCCCGGAACATCGACCGGGAGATCGTCGAGATCATGCACCGGACCCACATGGGCGTGGACCAGGACTACAAGAACCTGATGAAGCAGGGGACCCGGGCCGCCATCGCCGACGGCTGGGGCGGCTCCATGCTGGCCACCGACCTTCAGGACGTCCTTTTCGGGACCCCCTATCCGGTTCAGTCCGAGGCCAACCTCGGCGTGATGAAGGAAGATCACGTCAACCTCATCGTTCACGGCCATGAGCCGGTCCTCTCCGAGATGATCGTGGCGGCGTGCCAGTCCAAGGAGATGATCGACTACGCCAAGACCAAGGGCGCCAAGGGTATTCAGCTCAGCGGGATCTGCTGCACCGCCAACGAGATCCTCCAGCGCCACGGCGTGCCCCCGGCCGGGACCTTCCTCCAGCAGGAGCTGGCCATCATCACCGGGGCCTGCGACGCCATGGTGGTGGACATTCAGTGCATCTTTCAGAACCTGGCCAACGTGGCCAAGTGCTTCCACACGAAGCTCATCACCACCCACCCCATCGCCCGGATGGAGCAGAACAACGTGCTCCACATCGAGTTCGATGAGCACCATGCCATGGACGACGCCAAGCGGATCGTCCGGATGGCCATCGACAACTTCCAAAACCGTGGCGCCGAGGTGATGATCCCGCGTCAGAAGGCCACTCAGATTGCCGGGTTCGGCGTCGAGTCGATCGAGTACCATCTTGGCGGGACCTTCCGCGGCACCTACTACACGTTGAACGACAACATCATCAACGGCCGGATTCGGGGCATCGCCGGCGTGGTCGGCTGCAACAACGCCCGGACCCGCCACAACGAGGCCCACATCCAGGTGGTCAAGGAGCTGATCAAAAACGACGTGATCGTTTTGACCACGGGCTGCAACGGCATCGCCTGCGCCATGGAAGGGCTCCTGACCCCCGAGACCGCGGGTGTCTTCTGCGGCCCCGGCCTCTCCGAGGTCTGTGAGACGGTCGGCATTCCGCCGGTCCTCCACCTGGGCTCCTGCGTGGACAACAGCCGGATTCTCCTGGCCGCCACTGAAGTGGTCAAGGCCGGCGGGCTCGGCAAGGACATCAGCGACCTGCCGGCGGCCGGATCGGCTCCTGAGTGGATGAGCGAAAAGGCCATCTCCATCGGCCATTACTTCGTCGCCTCGGGCGTTTACACGGTCTTCGGCGTCGGACTGCCGGTCTTGGGCGCGCCGGTCTTCCAGGATTATCTCTTCAACGAGCTGGAGAATATCTACGGCGGGATGTGGGACCTGGTTCTAGATCCCATCGAGCATGCCCAGGCGATGATCGCTCACATCGACAAGAAGCGCAAAGCCCTTGGCATCGACAAGGCCCGGGAGCGGGTCCTCATGGATATGGCCGACCGGATGAAGCTCGAGTCCGCCTAATGTTTTAGGGGCGACCTGCCGGCCGCCCCCCGACTGATAACGACAAATCCTCAATGAAGGAGGAATTTCTTATGTCCAGACTGGTCGCATTCGCCGCCATTCAAGGTGGCTACAACATCGTTTCCAAGGTCGAGGGAAAATACAGAAGAGCCCTTCAGACCTATGACGCCGCCACTCAGGTCGGCTTTCCCAACACCGCGTACTATCTCCCGGTGATCTATTCTCTGCTGGGGATCAAGGTCGAGACC
>CAYNGG010000537.1:0-2751 GCA_964396575.1 uncultured Desulfobacteraceae bacterium
TTAAGTCCATCGCCGCCCCATTCCGCCACCAACCGGTGGCCGATGCCCAAATGATCGAGGACCCGGCCCACGGTGGCGTCCACCAGGTCATCGACCGTCCGGGGGTGATGGTAAAAGCCGGGACACGGCGGCATGATGGTGGCCCCGGCCCGGGCGGCCCGGAGCATGTTTTCCAGGTGGATCGGGCTCAGGGGCGTCTCCCGGGTCACCAGGATCAGCGGCCGCCGTTCCTTGATGCAGACGTCGGCGGCCCGGCCGATGAGGTCCCCGGCCACCCCGGCGGAAATGGCCCCCAGGGTTCGCATCGAGCAGGGACAGACCGCCATCCCGGCGTGCCGGTACGACCCCGATGCCGGCGGAGCGAACAGGTCGTCCGGGTCGTGGACCGTAAGCCGGTCGTCCCCGGGCGGGATGATCCCCCGGTCCCGGAGAAACCGGTCCATCGGGCTGCCGTCGTAGCCCGTCTCATGAGACAGAACCATCCGGCCGGGGCGGGAGATCAAGAGGTGAATCCGGGCCACGCCATGGCGTGGCCCGTCCAGCAAAGCCCGGATCAGGCGAAGCCCGTAGATCACTCCCGACGCCCCGGTGATGGCCACCACCAGCCGGCCGTCTCCCCCGGCTACCCCCATCGGCGGACCCCCTCATCGGCCAGGACCCCCAGGAACAGAAGCACCGAGATCAGGCTGTTGACGTGGAAAAAGGCGATGTCGATCCGGCTCAGGTCGTCCGGCCGGACCAGGCAGTGCTCGACGACCATCAGGCCCCCGATGAGCAGCGTAAAGAAAATGTAGATGGGTCCCAAGCCAAAGGCGGGGATGAGCCCCAGCAGCGCCCCGAAGGAGACCAAATGAAGCCCCCTCGCCGTCAAGAGCGACGGCCGGATGCCGAACCGCGCCGGGATGGACCGGAGCCCTTCGGCCCGGTCGAATTCAGCGTCCTGGCAGGCATAAAGGATGTCAAAGCCGGCGATATAGGTCATCAGAGCCAGCGAGAGGAGCAGGATCTCCGGCGAAAACCCGCCGGTGATGGCAACCCACGCCCCGGCCGGGGCCAGGGAGATGGCAAATCCCAGATAGAGATGAGCCAGCCAGGTGAACCGCTTGGTGTAGGAATAGAGAAACAGGATGGCCAGGGTCGGCCCGGACAGGATCAGCGGGAGTTGGCCGAGCATCCCGGCGGAGAGGATGAAAAGGAGCGAAAAGAGGACCACGAATCCCCCGGCGTGAGCGGCCGAAATCCGGCCGGCGGGGATCTCCCTTCCCTCGGTTCGGGGGTTCCGGGCATCGACCCCGGCATCGGCGATCCGGTTGAATCCCATGGCCGCGGACCGGGCCCCCACCATGGCGAGCAGGAGCCAGACGAGATCGGCGCCGCTCAAGGGGTGGGACCGCTGGGCCAGGACCGCCGCCGACAGCGCAAAGGGCAGAGCGAAGACGGTGTGGGAGAGCTTGATCATCCGGCCGTAGGTGACCAGTCGGCCCCAAACTGAGGACTGAGGACTGAGTGCTGAGGACTGAGTGCTGAGAACATAGAGACCTCCGAGGTTTCCAAAAAATTTGGAAACCTCGGAGGTCTTTAATCGCGAGGGCTGAGGCCTGAGGGATGATTGCCGGGCACGGTCCCGGTAGCCGTCGGCCCTCATGACAGGCCCACCCCGTCGATGGCCGCCCCGCAGTCGGGGCACTTACCATCCCGAACCCGGTTGTCCCGGACCGTGAACCCGGTCCGATGGATGATCCGGACCCCGCAGTCATAGCAGTAGGTGCTCTCGCCGTCGTCCCCGGGGACGTTGCCGGTGTAAACATATCTCAGCCCCTCGGCCAGCCCGATCTTCCGGGCGTTGACCAGGGTCTCGACGGGCGTTGCGGGTCGGTCGGTGAGCCGGTAGGTGGGGTGGAACCGGCTGACGTGCCAGGGGATTTCGGGGCCGAGGGCCTCCACGAGAAACCCGGCCATCCGGGCCAGCTCGTCGGGGTCGTCGTTTAAGCCGGGGATGACCAGGGTGGTCACCTCCACGAAGATCCCCCGCCGCTTCATTTCCTTGAGGGTTTCCATCACCGGGGTCCGCCGGGCCCCGCACCGGGTTTTGTAAAACTCGTCGGAAAAGGCCTTCAGATCGACGTTGGCCGCGTCGAGGTACGGATGGATGTCGTCGAGGGCTTCGGCGGTCATGTAGCCGTTGGTGACAAAGACGTTGGCGATCCCGGCCTCGTGAGCCAGCCGGGCGGTGTCCCGGGCGTATTCGAAATAAACCGTCGGCTCGGTGTAGGTGTAGGCGATCGTTTTACATCCCCGCCGACGAGCCTCCCCGACCACGCTTTCCGGCGGGTAAAGATCCCCCACGATCATCCCGTCCCGGTCGCCGGGCATCTGAGCGATGTCGGCGTTCTGGCAGAACCGGCACCGGAAATTGCACCCCACCGTGGCCAGCGAGTAGGACAGGGTGCCGGGGTGGAAGTGGAAGAGCGGCTTTTTTTCGATGGGGTCGATGTTCCGGGCGATCAGCCGGCCGTAAACGAGGGTGAAAAGGGTCCCCCGCCGGTTTTCCCGGACCCCGCAGATCCCCCGCCGGTCCGGCTTGATGACGCAGCGGTGATGGCAGAGGCCGCACCGGACGGCCTGGTCCTGTAACGGTTCGTAAAGCCGCGCTCTCTTTTCAGAATTCATCAGTATTCCTCATCCCTCAAAACTCGGTCCTCAGCACTCAGCAGACCTCCGAGGTTTCCAAATTTTTTGGAAACCTCGGAG
>CAYNGG010000538.1:0-2743 GCA_964396575.1 uncultured Desulfobacteraceae bacterium
CGCCCTATACTTACCAGTGGGACTTCGGCGAGGGAGCGGATCCCCCGTCATCGGAAGAGGCCGGCGGGACGGTGATCTTCGGGACGTCCGGCTCCCGGACGATATCCCTCCGGGTCATCGATGCCCGGGGCGTCGAGGCCGTGGCCGAGATTCAACTGGAAATCATCGACCCGGCCATCCCGCCCCCTCCGGAGCCCTTGGTGGCTCCCATCTTCCCGGAACCCGGCGCGGCGGGGATTTCCCCGGCGCCCACATTGGCGGCGGAGGTTTCCGATGATGCGTCCCCATCGGCCTGGATTCGATGGCAGATCGCCACCGATCCGGGCTTTGACGGACGGGTCTGGGACCGATGGTCCGGGCGCCCGATGGATGAGATGCCCCTCCCGGCTTTTGTGCTCCAGGCGGAAACGACCTACCACTGGCGGGTCGGGATCGCCGATGACCCGTCGGGGGAGGTTGAATGGTCCGAAACCTCGACGTTTACCACCCAGGCCGGTCCGGCCGACGATCTGGACACTAACGGCGTGCCCGATTGGATGGAAACCGCCGCTGACGGAGTGTCCCTCGAAGCCTTTCCGCCGGGCGTCGAGGTCCGCTGCCTGAAAACGGCCGCCGGAACCGCTCGGGTCTGCGTCGGGGCGACGGAGGCATGGGCAACGGGCCGAATCGCGGCCATCCGGACCGAGCCCGATCCCGGTTCGGCCGGGGCGGTGGAGACGCCCTTGGGTCTCATCTCCTTCAGAGTCGATGGACTGTCGCCGGGTGAGCCGGTCTCGATCCGGCTCCAGTATTCCAAAGCCCTGCCGGCGGAGACCCGATGGACTGTTTTCGACCCAGTTGATGGATGGATCGATGGGGCCGTGGATGCCCGTTACGAAGACGGTCGCCGGACGGTCACCCTGCCCCTGGCCGACGGGGGAGACGGCGATGCCGACGGAGTGTCCAACGGGGTGATCATCCATTCCGGGGGGCCGAACACTCTGGCCGCCGTTGGACCGTCGGCCACCCTGGATGCCACGGTCGATGAGCCCGGCGGGATGGGATGTTTCATTCGGCCTGATCCTTAACGGGCCGGCGAGTCCGCCGTCGCCATATCCAGAACCAGCCGCTCCCCCGGCGGTTGAATGGCTGACCGTCCGGCCAGCCACTGGCTCAATTCGTCGATGGAAAACGGCTTGAAGAACAGATGCACCCCGAGGGCTCTGGCCTCCTCGAGCTGGCGCCATTTCCAGAACCCCGACATGATGGCGACGTCGTCGTGGGCAAAGCCCTCCCGGATCAGCCAGCGGACCCATTCGAGGCCGGACCCGGCCGGCATCCGGTTGTCGGTGATCACCAGATCCCGACGGCGGCGCGACGGCCGGAGCCGCCACTGCCAAGCAACCGCCGCGGGGTCCGGAAAGCTGACCACCTGGTACCCCATCCGCTCCATGATCATTGTCAGGGTCTTTCGGTTGATGTCGTTGTCTTCAAAAAGGATCACCCGGTTTTCCAAATTTGCACTCCCGTCAAACGTCCTTGCCGCATTCATAAGCCAGACCGTCATTTTCTATATGACTTAATGCGTCTGTTTGGCGGGGGCGTGACGGGAATCGAGCACCACTGGCGGGCACCTGCGCGCCCAGCCTACCGGCTCACGGGCGGCGAGACACTTGCGCTTCCAGCCAAGTGTCTGGAAAGCATAGTCTTATCGGGGAAAGAACCGGGGTGAGGGGTTGGGCGAGGCCGGCGAGCCTGACTGGACCAAAAGATGATCATCGACGAATAAGGAAAGGCCCGGAGGGATGATGGAAGCCGTTTGAGCCAAAAAAAACGGAACCCTCTCCCTCGGGGGGAGGGGGTTCCGCTTACAGCCGGAAATGATTCGGGTCGTTACTTACCGAGCCACTTGTTGACTTTCTCGGGGTTCTGCTCGACCCACCGTTTGGCGTTCTCGTCCGGGTCGGCGTCAGCAGCGGTGTTCCAGTCCATAACCTGAGAGATGTCCTTCTCGTCCCACTCGAACCGCTTCAGGATGGCGTAAACCTCGGGCATGTCTTCCTTGAGGCCTTTTCTCACGATCGTATCGATCTCTTCCACCTCACCCAGAACCTTTTTGGGGTCATCGAGGATCTTGAGATCCCAGCGCCCGAACTTCCAGTGGGGAGCCCAGCCGGTGACCACGACCCACTCCTTGTTCTTGATGGCGTTGCTCAGGGCGGCGGTCATGGCGGCGCCGCTGCCCTCCACGAGCTCGAATTTGTCGAGGTTGTAAGCGTCGATCGCCTTTTCAGAGGCTCTCATAATCCCGGCGCCCGGGTCGATGCCGATGATCTTGCCGTCGAACTTGTCGGCGTGATCGTTCATCTCGGTGATGGAATCGATGGTGACGTAGTCCGGCACCACCCAGCCCAGGACCGCCGGGCCGTTCAGGTTCTTGCCGAGGTTTTCCACGTCATCGCCGACCTTTTTCATGTAGTCGGCGTGGGTGATGGGGAGCCAGGCGGTGGTCATCGCGTCCGCGTCGCCTGTCGCCAGGGACTGATACATGGCCGCCGCCGCCACCGGCAGGGCATCCACCTTGTAACCGGCCTTCTCTAATGCCGCCTTGACCACATGGGTGCTGGATGTGGCGCAAGCCCATTCCACATACACCAGAGTTACCTTGCCTTTGCTGGCCTGAGCCGGCATCATCGCCCCGCTGACGGCCAGGGCCGCACACACCATAAGCACTACGAGCAGCTTCTTCATTCGTGTCTCCTTC
>CAYNGG010000539.1:0-2729 GCA_964396575.1 uncultured Desulfobacteraceae bacterium
ACCGAATTCCGGAGGCCAGGACGATCGAGGCGGTCTTCGGAGTAGATAAGGCGCCCTAACGGCAAAAAAAAGAGCACCCGAAGGTGCTCTGAAACGGTCCCCCGCACGGGCGGGAGACCGACGGCGGTATCCCCTGGAACCGGGGCTATTTCAAGGATTTCAGCTCCCGGGTCAGCCGGGTAATGTGGCTCATCTCCTCCTTGATAATCCCGTCAATCCGCGACTTGCCCCGATCCCCCGGAATCGCCTCCTTCATCCCCAGGTAAAAGACGATGGAGTCCTTTTCCGCCCCGATGGCGGCCATCAGGATAGACCGCATGGAGGAGAGGTCGATCTCCTTTTCGAAAAAGACCCGGTGGTCGGCCAGGGCCTTCAGGTATTGGCCGGCCATCCCCTCCGGATCGAAGACCAGCGAGGTCTTTTCCGCTTCCTTGAGCTCCTCGCGCATGTTGGTGAAGGTCTTTTGATGGTCGTCCTCCATGCCGGCGAGCTCCTCCAAGAGCGCCCTGAATCGGTCGTCGTTCACGCTGGCGGCGGCGTCCCGGTAGAACTTCGCCCCGTTTCGCTCGATCTGCTCGGCCATCTCGAATACATCATCCGCGTTGAAATCGAAAGCCATAATATAGGGTATCCTTTCTCGGTTCGGGTTCGACGGGCCACGCTTCCGCGTGGCATGGTCTCACCTGAGTAATCTAAGGCCCCATTATCGGCTTGTAAAGGCGCCCTTGGCCTCATCCGGCAGCCGATAGGTCCCGTCCAGGCGGCCGACCATCGCCTCGTATCGGCTATAGAGCGCGTCCAGCGCCGCATTGAAGGCCTCCGGGCTATACTCGCCGACATCCCGACGACGCACCAGAGCCGCGTATTCGTCCTCGTACCAGCGATCGGGGTCGAAGTTGTAGGTCACCGCCTAGTCCGTGCGTTTTTGAGCCTTTTCCGCCACGGCCGCGTTGAACTTGTCGGCCTTGATCAAGTATCTCACATGAGTGGCCTCGGAGATCTTGTCCACCCCGTCGTCGGCCTCGATGGAAAAGGTCAGCTTCTTGCCTTCCACTTTGGTCAGTGTCCCCCGGACGGTGATGGTGAAGCCCGGCGGGGTGGCGGCCAGGTGGCTCGCGTCGATACCGATGCCCACCGTCTGCTCCTCGGGCCAGTCGAGATGGGGGTTGAGCGCCTGGATACAGGCGCACTCGAACAGCCCCACCATAAACCCGGTGGCAAAGACCTTTGGCATCAGGGCCAGCTCCTCGAATTCGGCAAAGAGATGGGGAACGGTCTTGTCTTCGGGAACGGTGTAGCTGAAGGAAAAGGTCAAACCGGGCTTGAGGGTCTCTTTCATGGGCGGATCTCCAGGTTGGGGTCAAGGATCAGGGGCGTCGGTGGCCCCGGCCGGGTCGAGTATCGTGTCGTCGTGACGGTAGGGCGGTGAGCAGCAGCAGAGGACCGTGAGGGGGCGGTCACCGGTGTTCCGGAGGCTGTGGCGGGTCCCCGGCGGGATGCAGACGGTATCTCCGACGGAAATGGCAAAGGTCTCCTTCCCGAGAACCATTCGCCCCTCGCCGGCGGTGACATGGTAGATCTCCTCGGCGAGCTGGTGTCGGTGGGGCCGGGTTTCCCCGCCGGGCGGGACTTCGGCCTCGGCCAGGCTCTGAGCCCGGTTGCCGTGGACGGCCGGGTGCATCAGCTCCCGGATGAGCGATCCGTCTCGGGTGGGATACGGCTGAATCGCGTCTCGGGCGGTGCGGACCGCCACGTTCAGCCGACCTTCCGCTCGGCCAGGCGGACAATGGCTTCCCGGGCGGCCTCCTTCATCTCCTCCCCGCCCGGGCCTTTCAGGACCGACTCGAGCTTCCGGCGGGTCCCCGGCCCGCCGATCTCTCCGAAGAGGTAGAGCATGTCGCCCCGGACCCGCTCGTCCAGGTCGCCGAACCGCTCCCATAAGGGGTCCACGGCCTCGGCGGCCAGCTCCGGGGCGTCCTCGGCGAGGTGCTCCATGGCCACCATGGCCCCCAGGCGGGTGGGCCACTTTTCGTGGGTCAACAGGTCGAGAAAGGCCGTAAACAGCTCCCCCCGCTCCCGCATCATCGCCGCCACCGACTCCGCCTTGCCGTCCTGAACGATCCCCTCCAGGGTCTCGGCGGTCAACTGGGCCGGGTCCCGGTCGGCAAGGACCGCGGCCACCTCCGCCGGCCGGATGGTCCCGGTCCACCGGAACCCCCCCTCCAGAATCAGGGTCGGGGCCCCGCTGATGGCATCGGCCTCGGCCATTTCGGAAAAGAGAGCCCCGTCAATCACCGACAGCCGAATCCGGTCGTCGGCAAAGGGAAGAGGGAGTATCTCTCTCACCGCCGTCGGGCAGTGGGGGCAGCCGGGGGCCACGTAGAGCTTCAAAGCCGCCGGGAGCCGGACCGCCGAAAGCGTCGTCCGAATCGCCTCGTCCAGCGACGGGGCTTCACCGGCCCCCATGGCGACCGCATCCAGAAAGGGCTTCAACTGCGGCCCCAGCGGGATGAGCAGGTATTCCACTCCCCTGCCGATCCGGATGGCCGGCGGGGTTTCCGGCGCATCGGCCCGTTCCTTCCGGATGGCCAGTCGAGGGGCCAGTCGAGCCAGCTCGCCGCAAAAGGAGTCGAAGTCGGCGGTGCGGGGATCATCGCCGCGGACCTGGACGATTTCCGCCCCCGGGACCAGCCCGTCGCTCCAGCGGATTATTTCGCGCTCCTCGTGAG
>CAYNGG010000540.1:0-2725 GCA_964396575.1 uncultured Desulfobacteraceae bacterium
GCCCTTGAAACCCTCGAAAATCCTGGCTAACTTCCCGCTCTTCCTGATCCCCCTGATCGCTTACAACATTATCGTCTTCACCGCCGGATCGGCCGGTGCCCGGTCCGTTCTGGACTCGCCCTTGTTCGAGTTTCGCCTCGTCTCGGGGGCGGTCTTTTCCCTGGATGTGAGCACCCTGTTGATCATCATCAGCCTCCACCTGATTTACTTTGAGATCCTCAAGTCGGTCCGGTCGTCGGTGTCAACCATCATCAACCATACCCTGTCGCTCATCATCTTCATCGTTTTTCTGGTGGAATTCATCACCGTCCCCCAGGCGGGCACCACCGATTTCTTCGTCCTTATGGCCATGTCGCTGTTGGTGGTCATCGCCGGCTTCACCGTCAGCATCTCATCGGCCCGGCGGGATTTCATGGTGGAGCGGTGATGGGTAGATCCGGCGGTGGTCTCGACCCAATGCCGGCTTTCTGACGGACACCGCCCTATCCGTCGATCGGTTGAATTTCAGCCTCGTATCCGGTGATCCGGGCCACCACGTTCTGGTCGGCGTCGAGGAAGGTGAAATCTCCTCGCAGGGTCCGGTCGTCGGTTCCGGTGACCGCCATGACGGCGGTTACGCCATCGGCGGGGAATCGCCGGCGGAACTGCTGGTAGGCCTCCGCATACCGGGGTTGGCAAGTCCGTCGGGTCCGTTCATGGCACCAGAGGGCGGCCATCTGGAAGGCTGAGTCTAAAACCAGCGGGTCGCCGATCCATCGGCTCCGGAGCGGCTCGGCCATCCATTGATCCGGCGCGGGGGCTCCCTTGAGCCGGGCCACCACCGCCGTTTCGGTCAAACTCCGGATTTCCTCAATCCCCCGGAGCGCCGTGCCATGGGGGAGAATCCCGTTGTAGATGGTCTCGGCGGTTCGGCCATCGGCGGGTCCGGCCAGATAGGCCGTGAGGTCGAAGGGCGGCGGGCTTTCCGGTCCGTCGGCCAGGATCGCCCGGGCCCGTGAATGAACCTGTTCGGCCCCCTCACGAACCCCGTCCCGGATCTCGACATCCACCCGGTAAACGCCATCGGTCCGCCGGGCCTTGCCCGCCATCAGGCGGATATGTTTCGATGCCTCGGTCAGGCGGAGATCCCGGACCAGCCGGATCTCTTCGAGCCCCTTGAGGAAGAGGCCGGGGTTGCCGTGGAGGGCGCCGTGGCCGAGCCATTCGGCCATGAGGGCAAAGGGAACCGCCGGGGTCCCGTCGATCAGGTGGGAGTCGAGCACGGGGTAGCGCCCCCGGTCGATTTCCCGGCTCACCGTCAGGGTCAGGTCCGGAATCGCCGTTGAGGGGGAATCGTTTTGGCCTTCCGGCGGCGGCGATGCTTCGGCTTCGGCCTGCTGGAGCCCGGCTCCGATGACCACCTCGACCGCGCCACGGCCCGGCTCCCCCCGCATTTCCCTGACCATGGCCTCGGCTCCGGCGTCTTTCGGGATTAACGCGATCCCCTGACGCTCGAAAGCCCGCCGGAGGGAATCGGTCACCATCCCCCCGTCCCACGGGCCCCAGTTGATGGCCACCACCCGGCAATCGGGCCGGCGATGTTGCTCCCGGCCGGCCAGCTTGTTTAAGACCTCGTTGGCCATGGCGTAGTCGGCCTGACCGGCGTTGCCCATCCGGGCGCTCACCGAAGAAAACAGGACCAGATACTTCAGCGGGTCCGACCCGACGGCCGAGACCAAGGCCCGGAATCCGTCCACCTTTGTATCCAAGACCCGGTCGAGCTGCTCGTCGGTTTTGTCGATGATCCGGCGGTCTTCCAGGACCCCGGCGCCGTGGATCGCCGCCCGGACCGGCCCCCATTCCCGCCGGGCCGCATCCAGAGCCGACCGGAGGGCGGCCTCGTCCCGGACGTCGGCCGAGATATAGCGGACCGTCGCGCCGGCCGCCTGGAGCCGGGCGATGGTCTCGCCGGCCTCCCGGTTGGCCATCCGGCGCTGAAAGGCCCGGTTCAGGTCCCGGGGCGGCGGGGTCCGGCCGTCGAAATCGTGAGCGATGATCCGTCGGCGGATCTCGGTTTCGTCGGTGAGCCCAACGATCCAGTCCGGGTCCGGGGTCGGCTCCGGCGACCGACCGATGATCACGAGATTCAGCCGGACCTGGGCGGCCAGGGCTTCGGTGGCCACCGCCGTAACCCCCCTCGCCCCGCCCGTGACCACCACCAGATCACCGGGATCGAGCCGGAGGGCGCCATCGGAGTAGGGGGCCTCGACGAGGACCGGGGTTGTCATCCCCGCCGGGGTGATCCCGATTTCCACCGGGCCGGACTTTAGGATCGCTTCGACAACCGATCGGGCCGCCTGACGACGGTCGGTCCAGTCAGGGGCCAGGTCGATGGCCCGGCATCGGATATCGGGCCACTCGATCGCGGCGGTTTTGGCCAGACCGGCCAGCCCCCCCTGGGCCGGGGCCGTCACTTCGGCGTCACCAAACCCGAAGGTTCCGTCCATCCGGGTCACCGTGGCAAACAAGGCCCCGCCTTCGGCCCCTGATGCCGCCAGAGCCGGGGCGGCGGCCCGGGCCAGATAGAAGGCCGATTTGAGCAACCGGACGTCGTCGGCCGACCAGGCGTCGGCCAGGATCACCAGTCCGCCGATCTTGTCCAGGGCGGCGGGCCCGGCCATCTCCGACGGCGAGAGGACCGACGGGGAGATCCCCCGGGCGGCCAGGGCGTCGGCCAGAGCCCCGG
>CAYNGG010000541.1:0-2713 GCA_964396575.1 uncultured Desulfobacteraceae bacterium
AAAATCCAAAATCAAACATCTCAGTCCTCGGCAAGGAGCCGTTCCGCCCGCCGCCGGGCCGCCTCGAACGGGTCCCCGCCGTGATCGCGGGATGCCCGCCCATCTGATTGGGCGACGAAATAGAGGGACTGGACCAGGAAGAAGAGCCAGACCCCGAGGCCCCAGGCCAGCGGCGTCCGGGGGCCGAAGAGCGCCACCAGAGCCGCTCCGCCCAAGCATAGGGCCAGCTCCGCCATGGCCTTGGGGAGAACCGGGCCGGGAAAACAGACCCCGCTCCGGAGCCAGGAAAGCATTCCCAGCAGGAGGGCCAGATATCCCGCCGTCCGGCCGGTCAGAGCCACGGCGACGAGAATCGCGCCGGCCAGCAGAGCCGCCCCCGGTCCCCGGTCGGCCCGGTGAAGGAGGAGCCGGCCGTAAGCGACGAAAACGGCGGCCAGGGTCAGATTGACGGTTAGCGTCCACCCGAGAAACGGAGCGATCAACAGCAAGGCCCCGGCCATCACCAAGCCGGCCATGGCCCCGAGCCAGACCGTGCTTCTTATCGGTTTAGATCCCATGGTTCCCCCCTTTCGCCATTGCCGCCCGCCGACGGATCAGCTCCAGCTCGACCTCCTCGTCGGCCACCCCGTCGCCCTCTTCGCCGGGAAAGATCTCCTCCGGCCGGACGGTCCGGCGTCGGGTTTCCGCCTCGTGGATGTAGGCCGAGGCCCGGGCTTTGATCTCGGAAAGCTCCCGCTCCCGGTCGGCGATCTCGGCCTCAGTCGCCTCGATCCGGCCGTCGAGCCCGCCGATCCGGGCATCCAGAGCCTCCCGGCGGCGCTTCAGGGGCCGGTGCCGGCGGATGAGAAACCGGGCGATCTGTTCCCGGTCCTCACGGATGGCCATGTCGATATCAGCATCCACCGCCGCCAGCTCCCGGTCCAAGGTTTCCCGTTGCCGGACCGCCTCAGCCCGCTCGGCCGTCATCCGGCGGAGCTGGTCCCGGGAGTCGTCTAAGGCCGCCGTCATCTCCCGGAGACACTGGCGGAGCAACAATGGCCGGTCCTCGATCTGGTCCATAACGCCGTGGACATCGGCCCGGAAGAGCCGGGTCATTCGGGTCAGTATGCTCATGATGACCTCCTATTTGGCCCCGTCAGCGGCCCGACGGCCTTTGTATCCATCATATTGGAGGGCTTTGGCGTTTTGCTTCCGGAGCCGGGCCGATTCCGGCGGGCTCGCGTCAAAGGTTTCCCGAACCACGTCCCGGAGGGCCTTGACGTCCTGTTTCAGGTTCTCGTCCACCGCTTCGGACCGGACCTCGGCGTTGACCGCCCCCTGAGCCTGCTCGTATTCCTCGATCTGCCGGACCGCCTGCTCCTTGTCTCCCTCCCGGAGAAATCCGGCTACGCGGTCCTTGAGCCGGTTGAAGTCGTCCTGGACCACCTTCCGGCCCCAGGCCCCCGAATCAATGGACGAGAAGACCGCCCGCTCATCCGCCACGCAGGCCACGGTGAAAGCGTCGGTCAGGGCGACGGTGAGATCGCGGTCCCCGGTCCGGTACGTCACCCGAACGCCTCTGACCGTGAATTGCCCGCCCCGGTCGGCGGGGACGCGGAAGCTCAGGAAGAGCCGCCGGCGGTCCCCGGCTTTGAGATCGCCGGGGTGAAAAACGGCCTCGTTCCCCTCCATCCGGATGGGGTAGCCAGCGGCTTCTTCGAGGATCACCCCGTCGCCGAGGGGCACCCGGACGGCCACGGTCGATGCGACCACGGCCCGGCTGAAATGAAGCTCATCCTTGAACACCGAAGCAAAGGCCGTCGGGTTTTCGATATAGTGGTAGGTCCCGGTTCCCCGGTCGGCCACCGCCGTCAGAAGCACCTCGTTGAAATCGTCCCCGACGCCGGCGGTGGAGATGGAAAAGTCGGCTTCAGTCGCCGCCGCGGCCATCCGGCCCAGGGCGGCGGGGTCGGTGACCCCCCGGTTGGCCAGGCCGTCGGAGATGAGGATCATCCGGCCCGTCGCCCCGGCCCGGGAGACCCCGCGCAGGACCCGGAGCCCGGTTTCGAGTCCGGCCCCGAGGTTGGTGGCCCCGCCGGCCCGGACCGTCGAAACGGCCGACGTGATCAGCTCCCGGCCGGCCGCGTCGGCCGGGGTGAGCGGCGCGTCCACCCGGACATTGTCGGAATAGCTGACCAGGGCGCACCGGTCAGCCCCGGACATCCCCGCCACCACCTGCTCGACCGCGCTCCGGGCGTGACTTAGCTTCTCCCCGGCCATGGAGCCGCTCCGGTCAATGACGATGACCATGTCCACGGGCTTGGGATCGCCCGGTCCCCGGTCATCGCTCCGAGCGGCCGCGAGGGTCAGAGCCAGGGAAAACCGGCCGTCCCCGCCGACCATCACTTTGTCCTGAGTAAGCCGGCCGCTGAGGCTGACCCGGCCGTCCGCCGCCGAAATGCCTCCCTGTCCGCCCGGTCGCGGTCCGTCCGAGCCGCCCGAATAGGCCATGGCGGCGCAGGTGAGCGCAATGAGGCCGCCGATCCAGAGCGCCGATCCAATCACTTGCTTCCGTGTGGGGGTCATGACATGCTCCTTTCTTATGCGTGGAATCGAGTCGAAGGCCGGCGGCCGCCCATCGGCCGACCGTTGCCGTCGATGGTTCCACTCTACGGCCGACCCCACGGCGGGGGCAATTCAAAGAAGTGTTAAAAAATGGGGCGGCGGGTTTACA
>CAYNGG010000542.1:0-2705 GCA_964396575.1 uncultured Desulfobacteraceae bacterium
GAGGGATGAGGGCGCCGGTAAACCCACGATCTAAAATCATAAATCTAAAATCTAAAATCGCGAAAGGGAGCGGGACGGGGCGCTTTGCCGTGGTGATCCCGGTTTACAATCATGCGGCGGCGGCCGGGTCGGTGATCGACTCGGCCCGATCCCTGGGGCTGCCCGTAATCGTGGTGGACGACGGGAGCACCGACGGGACCCCGGATGTTCTCCGGGACCGATCGGGAATCCGGGTCATCCGGCATCCCCGGAACCGGGGCAAGGGCGCCGCGCTCCTGACCGGGTTCCAGGCGGCCCGGGAAACGGCCGATTGGGCGGTGACCATCGACGCTGACGGCCAGCACCGCCCGGAAGAGGCATCCGCCCTCATGGAGGCGGCCGACCCCGTTACCCGGCCCATCGTGGTGGGATGCCGCCGGGAGATGACCGCCGACGCGGCGGTCCCCTGGACCAGCCGGTTCGGCCGGGGTTTTTCCAATTTCTGGGTTTGGGTCTCCGGCGGCCCCCGGCTGTCCGACTCCCAGAGCGGCTTTCGAGTCTATCCCCTTCCCGAAACCCTCAATCTGGGCGTCGTTGCCCGGCGCTACCAATACGAGGTGGAGGTCCTCGTCCGGGCGAGCCGCCGGGGGATTCCGGTCGTGGAGGTTCCGGTGAGCGTCACCTATCGGCCCGAAACCGGCCGGATTTCCCACTTCCGGCCTTTCGTGGACTTCGGCCGAAACACGGCGGTCTTTGCCCGGCTCATCACCGGCCGGATCTTCGGGATCGACGGGCGGCGGCGGTCATGAGCGAACGGTTCTACCGGGTCACCACCGCCGTGTCCAGATGGGTCGGGATCTGGTTTTTCAGATTTTCCGCCGGGATTGTGGCGGCCGGCTTTTTTCTGGGATGTCCCCGCCGGGTGGGCAATAGCATCCGGTTTTACCGGGCGCTCTTTCCGGACCGGGGATGGTTTTCCGCGCTGCTTGCAACCTGGCGGCAGTATCAAGGCTTTACCACCGTCTTCGTGGACCGGTTCCGGCTCCGGGAGGCGGGCCGGCTCGACCACCGATCCCAGGGCCTGGAGCACCTCCGGGCGGCGGTCCGATCGGGGACCGGGGGCGTTATCCTCATGTCCCATATCGGCAACTGGGAGGTGGCGGCCCATCTCCTCCGGCGGTCGGGCGACGACTTTCCCCTCCTGCTTTTCATGGGAGCCCGGCAAAAGGAGGAGATCGAGCGGCGGCAGAAAGCGAGCCTCGCCCGGAGCGGGGTCCGGATCATCGCCGCCGACGAAGGGGGCGGATCGCCCTATGACGTCATCGAAGGGGTCCGCCACCTCCGGGCCGGCGGACTCGTCTCCCTCACCGGCGACGTGGTCTGGCACCCCGGCCAGAGGACCGTCACCGTCCCCTTTCTAGGCCGGACCGCCCGCCTTCCCGAAATGCCCCACGCCCTGGCCCTGGCCGCCGGAGCCCCGCTTTTCGTCCTCTTTGCCATCCGAACCGGAGCGGGACAATACGACTTCTCGGTCACTCCGCCCATGTCGGTCACCGCGACGCCCCGGGCTGACCGGCCTGAAGCCATCCCCCGGTCCGCCCGTCGATATGCCGCACTCCTGGAAGCGAAGGTCCGGGAACATCCCGATCAATGGTATCACTTCGGGCCGTTTCTGGACGAGTCTCCGGGACAAACGGACCGTCATACGCCTTGACAGATCCCCGCAATCGAATTAAAAATGGTCCTTTACAGTCTCCCGAGACGGAATCTTCAACCGAAGCGAGGAGGGCCGACGGCGGGTATGGCGTTGACGCGAGAGGGAATCATTTCCGAGTTGATGAGAATTTTTGCGGAGCAGTTCGAAATCGAGGCCCCGGGGCTCGACGATGACCTCCGGGAGGCCCACGAGTTCGACAGCATCGATGCCATCGAGCTTCTCGTCGAGATCGAGCGGATGATCGGGGCCCGGCTGACTCAGGAGGAGAAAAAACAGGCCATGGAAATCCGAACCCTCAACCAGATCTGCGACTATGTCCAGGCCATGGACTCGGCTCATGCCTGACCCGGCCGCTTCTGAGGACAACCAATGACCGGCCGCCGCGTCGTCATCACCGCCGGGTCGGCCATCACCCCCATCGGCCATGGCCCGGCCGCCATCCGCCGGAGCCTGAAAGACGGGGTTTCCGGCGTCAAGCCGCTCAAGCCGGACGACCTCCTCTCCGCCCACATCCATTCCGGGGTCTTCGGGACCGTCGATTACCCGATCGACTACGGCTTTACTCACCGCTACAAAAAGACCATGGGGCCGGTGGCCTTCTATGCCTGCCAGGTGGTCAAGGAGGTCCTGGCCGACGCCGGCCTCGACCCCGATTTCATCACCTCCGGCCGGCTCGGGGTCGCCTTCGGCTCGACTCACGGCAGCCCCACGATCCAGCGGAACATCTACCGGCAGTTCTTCTCCGGGGCCACCGACGAGTACGCTTCGGTCAACGCGGTGGACTACCTGAAGTCGATGGTCCACACCACCGCCGTCAACATCACCAAGATGTTCGGGATCACCGGCCGGGTCATCGCCTCGTCCACCGCCTGCACCACATCGAGCCAGTCCATCGGGTTTGGCTACGAGGCCGTGAAGTTCGGCCTCCAGGACGCCATGATCTGCGGCGGGGCCGACGAATACGACACCACCACCGTGGCCGTCTTCGACAACCTCCTGGCCTGCTCCA
>CAYNGG010000543.1:0-2694 GCA_964396575.1 uncultured Desulfobacteraceae bacterium
GAGCGGGATGCCCTGGCGGCCTATATCGCCTACGAGATCAACGGCCGCCGTCCCGAGACCCTCCCCGATGCCCCCGACGCCATCGAGCCGGTGGCGGTGCCCCCCTTCCGGCCGGAGACCGATGACTACATTCTCCTGGCCTGGTCCGATTTGGGGATGCATACCTTCACCGACGCCGACGCCCGGTTGAGCATCCGGACGCCGGGAGCGGACTTCCACGCCCTGTTGATCCGCCGGGGGGAGTACCCGGAGATCGTTATGGACGGGGTGACTCTCACCTACGCGGTGGAGGCCGGGTTTGATCAGCCCGAGGCGGCGGTGGATTTCTGGGACGGTGCCGAGGCTCTCACCGGCAAGGACCTCCCCCCGGGCGTCGGCCCGGACGGCTGGGGCACCGCCGGGGAAATGGCCTTTGACCTTGACCGCCTGGCCTGGTCGGCCCTCGGGGTCCCGGTTGTGCCTTATCCGGCCGACGGCGGGTTCAAGCCCTATCCGCTGGTGACGGTGGAAGCCCATGACGACGAGACCGGCGAGCAGTTGGCCGCCACCCGGACTTCCCTGCCGGTCTCCACCGAGATGGGCTGCCGGCATTGCCACGGGGGTGACTGGCGGATCGCCGACGCCGCCGGGATCAGCTCCCGGACAGCCGAGGGCATCCTTTCCGTCCACGACCGGCGGAGCGGGACCGACCTAACCGGGTCCGGTCCCCACAACTGCCGGGGGTGCCACGACGGAGACCACGCCGGGGAGACGCTCAATCTTTCCGCCGCGATCCACGGCTTCCACGCCCCTTACCTCGATGGCCGGGGATCGGCCGCTTGCGGCGCCTGCCATCCCCTTTCACCGGACACCTTTACGGCCGGGCTTCGGGGCATCCACCAGAAGATCGGGCTGGGATGTACCAACTGCCACGGGACATTGGCCGACCACGCCCAGAGCCTGCTGCTGGCTGAGCGGGAGACGGGGAAGCGGGCCGCCGACCGGCTCCTTGGCCACCTTCCGGAGAGCGCGTCGCCGCCTGAGCAGGTGGCCCGTCGGCGTCCCTGGGTCAACCAGCCGGACTGCCTCCACTGCCACATCGACTTCGGGATGCCGGAGACCGATATGGTGCCGCTCCATGAGCGGACCGGATCGGCGGCCGGGCTTTTCCGGAACCGGTCCGACGATGTCGGGATCGCCTGCGCCGCCTGTCACGGGAGCCCCCATGCGATCCACCCGGCGGAAAACCGGTACGGCAGCGGAAGCATCGGGCCGATCCAGTATCAGAAGAACCCTTTTCCCATCGCCGCCAACCGGAGCTGCGGGGTCTGCCACACGGTGGATATGGAAACCCCAATCCACCACCCAAATTCCCTGGCTGACTTCCGGAACGACTGGTAGGCAAGCCTTAGCCTTAGGGGGCTCCGGCGACGACCCGCAACACCCCCACCGCGTCGGCCGGCGACAGCCGGCCGTCGCGGTCCAGGTCCCCGTCCGGGGCGACCGACAGCGTCCGGTTCACTTCCACCCCCTTGCCGCCCTTGGGGACCACCACCGTCTCGGTCCGGGTTACCAGGTTCGGGGCCTCGATCCGGATCGTGTAGGTCCCCGGCGGGACGTCGATGCTGTATCGCCCCTCCGGGTTGGTGGCGTCAGTGTATTGAGTGCCCCGGAGTTTGACCGTCGCGGTCCCCACCGGGATGCCGGCCTGTCCGAAGGCGTCGGTTGTGATCCGCCCCCACAGGGCGCTCGCCCCGATGTAAGGGTTGACAAAGGACACGAGGGCCGGGACCCGGGCGTAAACGCCGTAAACCCCCGGCTCGGCGCAGCCCTCCCCCCAGCTCACAATCCCGGCGAGCTTGTGGCCCCCGTCCACCTCGACGATCAAGGGCCCTCCGCTGTCGCCGATGCAGGCGTCCTTACCC
Source organism: uncultured Desulfobacteraceae bacterium (assembly GCA_964396575.1). Lineage (GTDB taxonomy): Bacteria > Desulfobacterota > Desulfobacteria > Desulfobacterales > JAABSP01 > CAYNGG01. Next base: position 1,905 of record CAYNGG010000543.1, read on the forward strand.
CCTTCGGCGTAACCGGCGCAGACCATGGTTTCGGTCACCGGATTATGGTAGGAGTAGTAGGGGTAGGCGTCGTAGCCCTCGTTGCAGACCTCGTTGGAGACGATGGGGAGACTGACCTGCTGGAGGGTGGGAGAGGCGTCCCAGTTGGCGTAGGCGGTCAGCCCCCAGCCCATGGTGATCCCCGTCCGGCCGGTCAGAGACAGGTCCGCCGGGGCCGGGGCGATGGTCTCCAGGTCGAGCGGCTCCGCCAGCTCCAGGAGGGCGATGTCGGCTTCGAGGATGTAGTCGTCGTAGTCCGGATGGATCACGATCCGGGTGACCGCCGCCCTCTGCCCCGGATCGGCCGTCAGGTCGTGGACCCCGGCCAGAACCTCGATGTCCTCGGGAGCCTCGCCGTAGGCGCAGTGACCGGCGGTCATCACCCACTTAGGATGGATGAGGGCGCCCCCGCAGAACTGGCTGTAATAGGGGTCCGTGGACCCCGCATCGATGAGGGCCACCATAAAGGGCCAGGCGCCGGGGGCCGCCTCCTGACCGCCCACGATCCGGGGAGTGATCGACCGGGCGTCCGCGCCCATCGACGCGGACGCACAGAAGGTAATTGACATCACCACAACGGACGCCCATACAAGACATTTCATGGCTGCTCCTTGGAAGATCGGGTTCGGGTAAGGTTTCGGGCCGCCTCGACGGCCGGGCGAAAATGGCGCCATTATAGCCCATCGGAGATTTTTTTCAATTGATCCGACCGACGAAATATCTTATGAATGCCTTAATTTTGGATTTTTGA
>CAYNGG010000544.1:0-2692 GCA_964396575.1 uncultured Desulfobacteraceae bacterium
CCGGTTCAAGCACCTGACCGACGCGGACATCGCGGAAATCCAGGAGATGGTGGACTTGAATTTTAGATTTTAAATCTTAAGTTTTAGATTTTTGAATTGGTGATTGATGGTGGTCAGGATGACAACGGAAAACGGAGACGGAACCGGCCTTCCCCCCTGGAAGGCGGGCCTCTTCGCAACGGGACTGCCCCTGCGGTATGATGCCGCCCGGACGCTGGTGGCCAGGGGCTTTACTGTGGACACGGATTATTACGCCGCCGGCCGGCCGGGTCCCCACGGGGCTGACGCGAGCGCCGCGCCGAACCGGGTGGACATCCATGCCCACGCCGCCACCCCGTTTACCCGGTCTGACCGGATCACCTCCCGGCTGGAGCTCCTGGTGGCCTGTTGCCCCGGCGATCCGGAGACGGTCTGGGTCTTTCCCCCGGACCCCGGCCGGCCCGCCGGGGTTCCTTCGCCGCCCGGCCGGAGCCTGCGGATTGTGGACCGGTTTTCCCCGGACGCCGTTTCGGACGCCGCCGCGAGTCGTCTCGACGCGGAGGTTCCGGACTGCCAGCCCGGCATGATCCTGGACCCGGTTCGGGGCAGCGGAGACGCCGAGCGCCCCCGGGCGGAAATCGCCCGGCTCCAGCTCGCCTTGCCCCGCCTTTTCGCCGACAACGTCCTCGCCCACTTTCTGGCGCCGCTCCCGCACAACGTCGCCTTCCTCTTCTGCCCGATCCTGGTGACGTCGGCCCCGATCCGCGTGCTCAACGACGATCTCGATGACGGCCGTCTGGCGGCCGCGGCCGATCTCGAGGAAATCACCGAATCGCCCCCCTTCGGCGCGGTCCGGGTTCGATCGGGGTATGGACCCGCCTTCGAGACGCGATGCCGGGAGGAGATCACCCGGATCGAGCCGCTCCAGCGAACCGAAGAAGCCCAACTGGTGGAACGAATGCGGGCCCGGAACGACAACAGCCGGCTCAATCTCCCCTTTACCACCATCGGCGCACTGATGGAGGGGGAACGGTATTACCTGGACAGCTTTTTCAACCGCTTTATCGTCTGCTCGGCCCCTCGGTTTCCGGACATCGTGGACCGCATTAAAAAAGCGGCGGCCGATGCACTCCGGACTCGAAAACCCATTGAATAACGGACCGCCCATCGAAAGGACCAACCATGCTAAACCTTCAGCAGCTTATCATCGAGCCGTTCATCGACCAGATCCGGACCGCTTACGAACGAACCTACGGTCAGATGCGGTCCGAGCTGGCCAATATCCTGGAGTGGTCCGGGCACCTCGCCCTGGAGAACATCGCCAACTGCGATACCCTTTATCACAACGTCGAGCACACCATCATGGTGGTTCTGGCCGGCCAGGAGATTCTCCGGGGCAAGCACCTCAAGGAGGGCGGAGTCCGTCCCACCGACTGGCTCCACTACGTCATGGCGCTCTTGTGCCACGACATCGGCTATGTCAAGGGCCTCTGCCGGGATGACCGGGACGGCGAGTACGCCACCGGCATCGACGGTCGGACGGTGAAGCTCCCGCCGGGCGCCACCAGCGCGTCCCTCGCCCCCTATCACGTGGACCGGGGACAACTGTTCATCCGGGAGCGGTTCGGGGGCAGCAGCCTCCTGGCCGACGTGGACGCCGAGCGGATCGTTACCCTCATCGAGATGACCCGGTTTCCGGTACCCGATGACAAGGAACACCAGGACACCCAGAACTATCCCGGACTGATGCGGGCCGCCGACTTCATCGGACAGCTCGGCGATCCGGGGTACATCCGGAAAATTCCGGCGCTGTATTACGAATTCGAGGAGATCGGGGCCAACGCGAAAATCGGATACCAGAATGCCGATGACATGCGGCGGAACTACGCCAAATTCTACTGGACCGTGGTCAACCCCTATATCCGGGACGGGATCCGATATCTCCGGGTAACTCAGGAAGGAAAGCAGTGGATTTCAAACCTGTATGCCCACGTCTTCGCCATCGAGCACGATGAGATCGAGGTGATCGACGAGGCCCAGCCCAAGATCGAAAATTTCAGGGATTAAAAGGGGATTTTTGATTTTAGATTTTAGATTGGCTTTAACGGGTAAACCTCTCGATAGATTTCCGGGTGGCTCACGATGAAATCCCAGATGTCATCCGGGCTGGCCGCGCCCGGTGCCACGTCGAAAGTCTTATCGACCTTCTCATAGCAATGGGCCACCAGCCAGGAGCAGATGGGGTAGTCGTCCATCCGGGCGAGCCGCCGGAAGACATAGGCCCCCATGAGGGCCCAGTCGGCCAGATGGGCGGCGACCTTGAGATAACCGTAATCCCGCCCCACATAGCTCTCGGCCGCCTCGACAATCCGGTCGAGCTCGGCCTCGGTGAGGTTCATCGGCCGGTAAACGGCCACCTTCGTGGTCGATGGCGGACCGTATCCGTCCCAGAGCTTCCGCCGAACCACCTTGGACAGGGCCTCCACGGCCACCGACTCCCGAAGCGTCCCCGGCGTGACGATCAGTCCGACGTGGTTGACCAGGGTCCGGCTTTCGCCCACCGAGCGGGTGAAAACCCGAATCGCCCTGCTGATGAATCCCGTTCCCTGGGTCAGAAAGATATCCGCCGGTTGTAGCTTCACGTTCATGCGCCTTCCTCCTGTTTCGGGTTCTTGGGATTCCCACTATACTCCCGGACGAGGCAAAGCACAAG
>CAYNGG010000545.1:0-2691 GCA_964396575.1 uncultured Desulfobacteraceae bacterium
GAAGCCTGCCCGGCGGAGGCCGTGACCATTGCTACCCATTGCCAGCAACCTGAGACCGTCGAGCTGACGGTGGGGTCGGTAATCCTGGCCCCCGGTTTCGAGCCCTTTGACCCGTCGCCGTTCGACAGCTACGGCTACGCGGCTCATCCCAACGTCATGACCGCCACGGAATTCGAGCGGATTCTTTCCGCGTCGGGACCCACCGGCGGGCACCTGGTCCGGATGTCGGACCATAAGGAGCCCAAAAAGATCGCCTGGTTCCAATGCGTCGGGTCCCGGGACCTCAACCGGTGCGACAACGCCTACTGCTCGTCGGTCTGCTGCATGTACGCCATTAAGGAGGCGGTGATCGCCAAGGAGCACGCCGGCGACGACCTCGACTGCGCCATCTTCTTCATGGACATGCGGACCCCGGGCAAGGATTTCGAGCGGTTCTACAACAAGGCCGAAGACGAAGGCGTCCGGTTTGTCCGGAGCCGGGTCCACACCATCGACCCGGTTCGGGGATCGGACGACCTGTCGGTCCGGTACGTCACCGAGTCGGGGGAATTGACCGAGGAACGGTTCGACCTGATCGTCCTGTCGGTGGGGATGCAAACTCCGCCGGAGCTGGTTGACCTCGCCGAACGGCTTAGGATCGAGCTCACCCCCGGCCACTTCACCAAGACCGACCCGTTCGAGCCGGTGGCCACTAACCGGCCCGGCGTCTTTGTCTGCGGAGCCTTCCAGGGCCCCAAGGACATCCCCCAGTCGGTGATCGACGCCAGCGCCGCCGCTTCCGCTGCCGGGGAGATCCTGAGCGCGGCCCGGGGCAGCCTGACCCATCAGCCCGAGCCGGTGCCGGAGACCAACGTGGTCAACGAGCGGCCCCGGATCGGGGTTTTTGTCTGCCGGTGCGGGATCAACATCGCGGGGGTGGTGGACGTGCCGGCGGTGGGCGAGTACGCCAAAGAGCTGCCTTATGTGGAATACGTCTCGGACAACCTCTACTCCTGCTCCCAGGACACCCAGGACAAAATGTCCCAGATCATCCGGAGCGAGAAGCTAAACCGGGTGGTGGTGGCCGCCTGCACGCCCAAGACCCACGAGCCGCTCTTCCAGGACACCCTGGTGGCCGCCGGCCTCAACAAGTACCTCTTCGAGATGGCCAACATCCGGAACCAAGACTCCTGGGTTCACAAGAACAACCCGGACCTGGCCACCGAAAAGGCCAAGGACCTTGTCCGGATGGCCGTCTCCAAGGTGGGGCTCATGCAGCCGCTCCAGGAAACCGAGCTCTCGGTCAATCCGGCGGCCCTCGTGATCGGCGGGGGGATCTCAGGGATGACCGCCGCCCGGAGCCTCGCCCGGCAGGGCTACACGGCCCACATTGTCGAGCGGAGCGGTCAGCTCGGCGGCCAGGCCCTCAACCTCTTTCAGACCCCGGACGGTCAGGACATCCGGTCCCGGGTGGCTGAGATGGTCGCCGAAGTCGAATCCGACGAGCGGATTCAGGTCCACCTCGAGGCGACGCTCCGATCGGTGGAAGGGTTCGTGGGAAATTTCAAGACGGTTCTGGCGAACGGCGACGAGGAGACGGAGATCGAGCACGGGATCGCGGTGGTGGCCACCGGCGCCGGCCCGCTCCGGCCCACCGAATACCATTACGGCGACGACCCGCGGGTTCTCACCGCCCTCGAGCTGGACCGGAAGCTCATGGACGACGACCCGGCGATCGGTGATCTGACTTCGGCGGTCTTCATCCAGTGCGTGGGATCCCGGGAGCCTGATCGCCCTTATTGCTCCCGGGTCTGCTGCACTCACAGTGTGGACAGCGCCCTTCAGATCAAAAAGCGGAACCCCGAGGCCAACGTCTATATCCTCTACCGGGACATGCGGACCTACGGCGAGAAGGAGTATCTTTACAGGGAAGCCCGGGAAAAGGGGGTCATTTTCATCCGCTACGACCTTGACGGAAAGCCCGATGTGACCCTTGACGGGGACCGGCTGCTCGTCCGCGTAACCGACCCGATCCTGGGGCGGCCGGTGGAAATCGAGGCCGACATCCTGACCCTGGCCACCGCGATTGTCCCCAACGCCGACGAAGGGCTTGCTCAGCACTTCAAGGTGCCCATCAACGAGGACGGGTTCTTCGTGGAAAAGCACGCCAAGCTCGGGCCATCGGAGTTTGCTACCGACGGCGTCTTTCTCTGCGGGCTGGCCCATTATCCCAAGCCCATTGACGAGTCGATCGCCCATAGCCGGGCGGCGGCCTCCCGGGCGCTCACGTTGCTGGGTCGGGACAAGATCTACACCAGCGGCCAGGTGGCCGAGGTCAACCCGGCCTGGTGCAGCCAGTGCGGCGTCTGCGTGTCGGTCTGCCCCTACTCGGCGCCCGCCTTCCGGTCGGCGGAGGAGCGCTTTTGGCCCAATAAAGCCGAAATCAACCCGGTGCTCTGCAAGGGATGCGGCCTCTGCGTGGCATCCTGCCGATCCGGGGCCATTCGGCTCAAGGGTTATGACAACGATCAGATCTTCGCCCAGATTTTTGCGATGAACGAAGCGGTATAACCGAAGGAGGAGACCCAACATGTCGGAGTGGGAACCGAAAATCGTAAGCTTCCTGTGCAACTGGTGCTCCTATGGGGCGGCCGACCTGGCCGGCGTCAGCCGGATGGAGTACCCGGCCAACATCCGGGTCATCCGGATTCC
>CAYNGG010000546.1:0-1340 GCA_964396575.1 uncultured Desulfobacteraceae bacterium
ACCCCGACTGCGCGGTGGTCGTGGGCGGGCATCACGCCACCGCCCTCCCGGCGGAGGTGATGGCCTGCCGGGCGGTCGATTATGTCCTGCGCGGGGAAGGGGAGGTGGGGATGCCGATCCTGGCCGAACGACTCCGGTCCGGCTGGTCCCTGGCCGATGTGCCCGGCATCGTTTATCGCCACGGGGACGGGACGCTCCATCAATCGGCGCCGGCGGCAATGGCCGATCTCGACGAAGCCCCAGCTCCGGCAATCGATCTCATCGACCCCCGCCGATACCGCCGGAAAGGCCGAGGCTCGGTTGTGGCGGTCACCAGCCGGGGATGCCCCTTGAGATGCACCTACTGCTGTTTCGGCGGCGACTTTCCGCCCTACCGGCGGCGGTCGGCTTCGGCCGCCGTCGATGAGATCACCCGGGCCGCCCAAATGGCCGACGCCGGGTTTATCGACTTCGAGGACGAAAACCTCTCCCTGGACCGGGGCTGGGTCCTTGAGCTCCTTGACGGTCTCAGGTCCAGGCTTGGGCCTCTTGCCCCCGAGCTTCGGGCCATGAACGGGCTCTACCCGCCCTCGTTGACCGAGCCCGTCATCCGGGCCATGCGGGATGCCGGGTTCCGGACCCTGAACCTCTCCGTCGGGTCGATGGATGAAGCCCAGCTCCGGCGGTTCGGCCGGCCCGACGTCCGGGCGGGCTGGGAGCGGGCCCTGGCATTAACCGGAGCCGCCGGCATGGGGGCGGTGAGCTACCTGATCGTGGGCGCGCCGGACCAGCCGCCGACGGTCTCCCTGGCCGACCTCTGCCACCTCGCGGCCCGGCCGACCCTCGTGGGGATCTCCGTCTTCTATCCGGCTCCGGGCAGCGCCGATTACGCCCGGTGCGAAGCGGCCGGGCTTCTTCCCCCGTCATTTGCCCGGATGCGAGCATCGGCGATCCCCATCGAGCACTTGACCGACCGCCGGGCCAGCGTGACCCTCCTGAGGCTGGGGCGGATCGTCAATTTCATGAAAGCCCTCGCGGCCGACGGCGATCTGCCCGATGCGGCTTCCGGCGTCCCCGCCCGCCTCGATCCCGGAGATCGACGAGCCGCCGGCATCGCCATCCTTCGAACCTTTTTAAAGGATGGCCGGATTCGGGGCGTGACCCCGACCGGGGAGGTCTTCGAGCACGAGGTGGACCGGGACCTGACGCGGATGTTTCTGGAAGCCCGCCCGGCCGTGGTGCCGACGGCGGCGGGATGATTCCGCCGGGACATCGGGGCGGTGTTATTCATGCCGATGGCGCCGAGTCATTTGTCCCCGGACCGGCGTGTTGTTCTCCGGCCGCCACCGGGCGACGTGCTC
>CAYNGG010000546.1:1440-2688 GCA_964396575.1 uncultured Desulfobacteraceae bacterium
AGGACGGCGACCGGGGCTTTTCGTCGGACGGAAAGTGTGCTATCGTTATCTTGCAGTCACGGTAACCCATGGCCCGAAAGGCATCCCATGTGCCCGTTTCGTCCAATGGGGGTCACTCGTCGCATCCCGGCCCTCTGCATCGCCGTCATCCTGATGCTCACCGCCGCCCATGGCTTCGCCCGGGACAACGTGGTGATCTGCCAGCTCAACTGGTCCAGCAGCATCGCCGTCTCCCATGTGATGAAGGCGATCCTTGAAACCCGCCTCGGCATCCCGACCGAGATCCGCCCACTGTCCCAGCCGGTGGCCTGGTCCGCGCTGGCGGAAGGCTCCGCCGACGTTTACTCCGAGATCTGGATGCCCAACCAGGCCGATGCGTTCCACCGGTATGTCCAGCAGGGGAAGACGGTTCTGGCCCGGAAAAGCTATCAGGAAGCTCCCCAGGGGCTTTACCTCGCCGCGTCGGTGGCCAACGAGCACGACATCCGCTCGGTCTTCGACCTGAAAGGGAAGGAGTCCCTCTTCGACATGGACGGAGACGGCGTCGGGGAGATGTGGGTCGGCCCGTACAACTGGGCCGCCAGCCGGATCAACCGGTCCAAGATCCGGGAATACGGCATCCGGTTTACTCCGCTGGCCTACGAACAGTGGGTTTTCGTTGCCCTGTTGAAGGAGGCCATGACCCAGGATAAGCCGCTGGTCTTCTATTATTGGGAGCCGGACTGGCCGACGGCGATCTATGATCTGGTTCGCCTGACCGAGCCGCCTCACAGCCTCGCCCAATGGGCCATCGACTCTGATGGACCGGACGGCCCCCGGTACCGTTGCGCCTATCCCCCGGCTACGGTTTACATCGGGATCTCCTCACGGCTCCAGGACCGTCTGCCCAAAGCCTTCGCGTTCTTTCTGCGCTGGCGGATTCCCATCCGGGATGTGAGCCGGCTGGTGGCCGAGATCGAGGATGTTCCCGGCAACCCCGCCAAGGACCCGGCTCAGGTAGCCCAGGACTGGATCGACGCCCACCCCGGTCAAGTCAACGATTGGTTGCAAGATGAAGCCTCAGAACCTCCGCTTTCGAATTAACGCCGCCATTTTCGTCACCTGCGGGATTGTCGCGGCGGTCTTCAGCGTTATCCTCTTTCCCTTCGAGATCCAGCGCGCCGAGTCCCAGATCGAGAAAATCGAGCTGCTCCTGACCACGATCTACGATCAGCGGCGAGTCGAGCTGGCCAATCAGATCTTCGGGCG
>CAYNGG010000547.1:0-2660 GCA_964396575.1 uncultured Desulfobacteraceae bacterium
CTCAAAATATCAGCGAATGATTTGGGGTTGTATTTCTCGAAACCCGCATCGTCCACAAACACAAAACCATACCGGACTTCAGCCCGCGCCTTGTTGACATCCTCGCACCACTGCCTGAGACGCTTCATCTTCGGCGGGACGTCCAGGTCTTCCTGCCCCTTGGTTTCGACAATCACCACCCGCTCATCGATCAGCCGCACGATGAAATCCGGGTAGTAGCTCGAAATTTCCCCGTCCGCGTTGACGTAATCGAGCTTGAAATGCACGGCGAGGTAGTTTTTCGCGTAGGATGCCACATCCGAACATTGTTCAAGAAAAGCGGCAAACTCCAGCTCGAATTGGCTATCGCCGATCACCCGGTTGAACACCGATTTCTTCGGAATCAAGTAACCCTGGTCCTTCACCACGAAGGGCCGGGTCTTGCTCAGCGTAATGGTGTCCCGGATTTCCGCGCCCCCCTTATCGAGGACCGTCAGGGCGTTGATCCCCTGTTTGAAGCTCTCGATAACCGTCTTGGTGGCGGCAAGCTCCGAAAGATTCCCCAAGGTGTCCGGTGCTTCCAGATCGACCGTTTGACCAAAGAGGTCGTCGCGCACAAAGCCCTTCACCTTGCCGTAAAGCACATCATAGCCGCTGACCAGCTTCAGCTCCTTCATGATGGTCTGGGCGAAATAGGCGATCACGCTCCGGTAATCCGCGACCCCCGATCCGTCCAGCATCGTCGTATGCGTCACCTCGCTCGTGGTGATGTCCCTGAAGACGATCTCCCGCTGCTCCGCTTGGCCGAATTGCCGGTAAGCAACGGGATGAAACGGGAAACCGGACGGTTTCAGGTCCGCCAGATTCCGATATTCCCGATAGACCCGGGGCGTCAGCACCGGAATCCCGATATCCAGCGCGTCGATGTCCTTGTTGGGATTCTCGTTGTCCACCTCGACGATGAGCGGGGTTTTCGGCTTGGTGCCTTCGCCCATCTCGCGGCGTTCCAGCTCGACGCCCTCAGCCTGGATCGACTCGACAAAATCCATAAAGGCGTCCGTGCCGACCACGCTGACATACTCTTCGGTAAACCCCGGATACATCTTCCGCAAGCCCCGCCCCAAGGTCTGTTCGGGCAGGATGTTGCTCTTGGCCGAATAAGCCCGGAGCCCGACGATGGTGGTGACGTTCTTCACGTCCCAGCCTTCCTTGAGCATCAGCACCGAGACAATCGCCTTGTAAGGGCTTTTGTCCGAATCAATCTCATTGGACTGCTTGCGGAGAAGCTCCAGCTCCTCCTTCTTTTTTCCCGTGGCCGCCTCGGAGATCTCGCCGTTGTTTTTCGTGTGGATGGTGAGGACGGCGTTTTCGAGCTCCGGATAGCGGCTCTCGAGGTATTGCGTGACATCATCGCAGTTCCGGGTATCGTCGGTCATCACGAACAAGATGGCCTTCCGGCCCAGCTTCCGGTGCTCCTCGTAAGCCTTGCGCCATTCGAGGACCCCGAGGTCGATGTAGTCCGCATACTTTTCGGTGAACTTCGCGCTCTGATTTTCCGATAGCTTTTCCCGGCTCGCCGCGTCCGGCAGCACCGGGTGCTTCACCACGTTCTGCGAGATCGCCTCCACGAGAGGGTAGTCCGCGACCGTCTGCACGAAGATCGCGCCGTTGTTGTGTTTCGGCGTCGCCGTCACATCCAGTTGGAGGCTCAGGCCGCCGCCCTTGTGCAGAAGCCGGTTGTGGATGTCCTCGATGGACTTGAACCAGGCCAGCCTTGCGTCGTGAATATGATGGGCCTCGTCATTTAAGATCATCAGCTCGTCAATGTCGCGCACAATCCTGCCGAGGTCCACCCTGGAATCGGTGGTTTTGCCGGTTGGCCGGGGGCCGAGGAAATAATCCATCGTGTTCTCGTCATCCGGCGACGGCGGGATTTCCTCGCCGGAATAGACCCGGTGGATGTTGGTCAGGAAAATATTTCCCGTGGCCCGGATCACGTTCACCTCGTCCTGCTTGTGGAGCGTGAGCTGAAAATCATCCCGCCAGTTGCGCCCGTCATACCCATTGTCCGGCAGCACCGGGTCCTGAAAAAAAATCCGCAGGCCCTGGAAATCGTGGTAAATCCGATCCAGGACGATGATGTTGGGCGCGATCACCAGAAAGTTCCGGGACAGCTCCGACTCCGGCTCATATAGCTTGTGAAAAAAGCTCCAGGCCAGAGCCAGACTCATCACCTTGGTCTTGCCGCTGCCCGTGGCCATCTTGATGACGTAGCGCCGCCAGCTCTCATCAAACATCCCCGCCGAGACCGCGCCGCCGGCGTCAAAGCGCATCAGGTCGTATTTGTCCTTTGCGCCGGCCACGTCGTAGAGATAGACGACCGTCTCGATGGCCTCGCGCTGAGCAAAGTAATACTGGAAGTCAAAGACGCTCCCGTCCGCTTTGGGGAGGAGGTGCGGCTCCTTGAACCACCAGTTGAGGAGGCTCCGGCTTGTCTCGCTCGCGCCCCCATAACCACTGTCGCGAAAGGTTTTTACGTCTCGGCGTAAACTCGCCACCAGCGGCGGCATCAGCTTGTCCATGGTGGTCTCACGCAGGGTTTCATCAGCGGGGAACCAGCGTAGATCCGGGTCGAGGATCTCGTAGGGCGAGTCAGGGAAGTCATGGTGTAGCGCCATCAG
>CAYNGG010000548.1:0-2652 GCA_964396575.1 uncultured Desulfobacteraceae bacterium
GCAACCGATAGAGGGAGGCGTTTGTGGAAAAGCCCTTTGAAATTCTGGTCGCCGATCGAAACCCTCATGTGCGGGAGTTAATCCGCCGGGAGCTGGTGGCGGCGGGTTACCGGGTGAGTTTGGCGGAAAACGGCCGGGAGCTGCTTCGGTGGGCTTATCAATCCGATTCCCTTGACCTGGTGGTCGTGGACCCGAACCTGTTTGATGTGGACGGGTCTTTGGCCATCCGAAAGCTGAAAAACCGGATTCCCTTTGTCCCGGTGGTCGTCCATGCCTTCAGCTCGGATTGCGACGACCATCCGACTTTTTTGCAAACAGCGGCGTTCGTGGAAAAGCGAGGCAGCAGCGTGGCGCGACTGAAGGATGTCATCACCGATATCCTCAACCGCCCTCGCCGGGCGAGAATCGTGGATCCGAATGCCCCTCAAACCCAAAAGAGGTGAACGGCGAAAAGCCCATGGAACTTCCCCTTCAATCAAAGCCGAGCCGGAACCGATCCGATACAGCCACCCATTACCGCCACCTGACGCAATGGACGACCCTCATCGTTCTGGTCGTCTCCCTGACACCGATGCTCCTGGTGGGGGCTGTGATCTACAGCCAGTTCCATCAATCCTACAAGGAAAAAGTCCACGCCCATCTGGCCGAGCTGGTCCTGAAGCACAAACAGAATATCGACGCATTCCTCCGGGAGCGGCTCAATAACATCCGGTTTCTGGCATCCAGTAGTGACTGCAAGGAAATCTGGAAGGAGCTGGTGCTGGCCAAACAGCTCAGCATTCTCCAGGAGGAATATGGCACGGTCTTTGAGGACCTTGGCGTCGTCAACTCTCAAGGGGTCCAAGTGGCCTACGCCGGTCCATTCAAGCTCGACAAAGCCTACTATGGCGAGGCTGACTGGTTCCAGCAGGCCATTCGCAATGACGTTTTCATCAGCGACGTCTTTCTGGGGCTCCGGGGATATCCCCACTTCATCATCACGGTCCGCCACTATCTGGGTGAGGAGATGATGATTCTCCGATCCACCATCAATTTCTCCGCCTTTAATAGCTTGGTCCAGAACATTCGCCTCGGCCGGACGGGATTCGCCTTTATCCTGAACCGATCCGGGCAGCTTCAGACCGATGTGGCTTTCGACGACGTGCTCCCGGCCGATCCCGAATATGCCCGGCATTTCATCAAGCTCGCGGAGAGGGCTAAAAAGGATGTTTACGTTACCGAGGAACAGGATGAAAACGGGCAATGGAACATCTTTGTCAGCTCGTTTCTAAAGGACGGAGACTGGTTGATGGTTTACCGGCAGAACCGCGCCGACGCTTACGAGGACATCTATCGTGCCCAACGGATCACCATCTTAATCTTGCTTCTCGGCGGGCTCGGGATCGTTAGCACCGCCTTCCTGGTTTCCAAGTCGCTGGTGCTGCGGATGGCTGAAGTCGATCGGGAAAAGGAGCTGATGAACCGGCAGGTCGTCGAGACCGGAAAGCTGGCGTCGGTGGGACAGCTCGCGGCCGGGATCGCCCATGAGATCAACAATCCGGTGGCGATCATGGTGGAAGAGGCCGGCTGGATCGAGGACCTCCTCGAGGAAGAGGATCTCCGGGCGAGCGAGAACCTCGACGAGTTTCTCCGAGCTCTCCGGCAGATTCACACCCAGGGGCGCCGCTGCAAGGAGATCACCCACAAGCTCTTGAGCTTCGCCCGAAAGACCGATTCCCGAGTGGAGGATGTCCCGATCAACGAGCTCATCCAGGAGCTTGTCGATCTATCTTCTCAACGGACCCGGTACAGCAACGTAACCATCAACACCGATCTCCAGTCGAGCCTGCCCGCCCTTCGAATCTCGGTCACCGAAGTCCAGCAGGTTTTGCTCAACCTGATCAACAATGCCCTTGATGCCATGGAGAAAACGGGCGGGACCCTGAACATCATCACCCGATTGGAAAACGGACGGATCATCGTGGAAGTGGCCGATAATGGCCCCGGTATTCCTTCGTCGAACCTGGACCGGATCTTCGAGCCCTTTTTCACCACCAAACCGGTGGGCAAGGGGACCGGGCTGGGGTTGTCAATCTGCTACGGGATCGTGAAGAAGATGGGCGGCGACATCGAGGTGGAATCAACCGTGGACGTCGGAACCCGCTTCCGGGTCTGGATTCCGCTGGAAAAAAAGGAGGAATAACGTCATGCCGGAAGACGCCCCCATCCGATTGCTGATCATGGACGACGAGGAGGGATACGTCAATGTCCTCGCCAACCGCCTGGGCAAGCGCGGCATCGAGGTCAGCAAGACCTTCAGCGGCGGGGAAGCCATCCAGGCCCTTCGAAAGCAGGATTTCGACGTGGCCCTGCTCGACCTTAAAATGGAGGACATGGACGGCATCGAGGTCCTCCAGATCTTTAAAAAGATGGACCCGGACCTGGCGGTCCTGATGATCACCGGCCACGGGTCCGAAGAGGCGGCCCGGCAGGGAATCGAGGCGGGCGCGTTCGACTACCTGACCAAACCTTGCGAGCTAACCAAGCTGGTATCCAAAATCCGCCAAGCCCACCGGTCCCGGCAACAAGGGGATCGGTGATCACTGTATCGAGCTCTTACTCTCTAAACAGAAAAGCGAGGATTCCCATGTGGTTATCAAACAAAGGCGTTCA
>CAYNGG010000549.1:0-2652 GCA_964396575.1 uncultured Desulfobacteraceae bacterium
TGTTGCGATGACGAGGCGTTGGTTGTTCGCACCGAGCGGAATCGCTATCGAGCTCATCCCTTCCCGACTTGGAGTGAATACCTCTATCAGCGTTCCCAAAAGACTTGGGATGTTCAAGAATCCTGGCCGCTTCGTGCTTTTTTTTTCATCGAGCAAAGTAGCCAAGATTGGGTCGAGCCCGTCGAGAAAGGTGAGGCCGCCGGGTTGATCAATCGCTCATCCATGCAGGTCTGCCAGCGCTTCCTGCGGATATTACCCTTGGAAGACCGACGACGATTGAGCCTTCAGATATTCACTAACGCTTGTGAAATGGCCCGATCGATTCCCGCCTACCGCATGGGGATGACGCTGACCGGCCGATTTTGGGAGATGATGCTTGATGCCGTCGGAGAGGACTGATAACGGTAGCTTAGAGTTTCGGACCTTTTACTATGCGGGTCCGAGTATGCGTCCGACCTTCCGTAACGGCGACCTGCTGAAGATCGATGCCGGCAGCCAGGATCTGAAACCCGGAGATGTCATCGTTTTCCGGAAAGGTTCCGACCGGCCGGTGATTCATCGGATTGTGTCATCGGAAACAGACGGTTTTCTGACCCGCGGTGACAACAACAGCCAAACGGATCCATGGACGGTTCAACCGGATGAGGTTATCGGCCGCGTTTCCGCGGTGAAGCGATCGAGCCGGTGGCGTCCCACAATTGGGGGATATCCAGGAGCCTGGCTGGGGAGCCTGTTTTGTGTCAAAAACAGTGCCAGAAACACTTTCATCCGCCTGGGGCGGCCGGGGTACCGGCTTCTGGGCAAATGGGTATCGAGGGCATTGCGGCGGGTTGGCGTCAGCCCTCGGATTTACCGATTTGAACGCCCGGACGGCATTGAGCTTCAGTGGATTTTCGCCGGTCGAGTGATCGGTTTCCGGCGACCGGGCGCCGATTCCTGGCGGATTCGCCCTCCCTTTCGGCTTCTTTTCGGCGAGGGGCCCCCGTTGGAACGCCATTCAGAATCCGCATCCTGATCCCTTTCCGTTCGATTCCATTTCATTACCCCCTATCCGGTAAGTATAGAAGATGCCCTCCCTGCCATCGCCTTCTCCGATTCGGATTCCGGCATCCGCAAAAGCCATCCACCCCGCCGCCCGGTTCTGCGGAATCGAGGGGCGGCGGGTAACCGATTTACCTCCAAATCTGGGTGAATACCTGATTTCGCTTTTTGGGGACACGCCCAGGCAAGCTCCGGATGTGTCAGACCGGGAGTGGCTTCGGTTCCTGAATGTCCTGAAACCCCATTGGGTGATCCCGTTACTGTTCCATCGTCTGGGCGCCTGGGATGAGGCTTGTCGTCCGCCTCCGTCGAGCTGGGGCCGGATGCGCCGGGTTTATCTCATGAGCCGGGCGCGTGCTCTCCAGATGACGACTCAGCTCCAGGAAATTCTAGATGCTTTCGGGGCGGCATCCATCCCGTTTCTGGTGATCAAAGGGCCGGCGCTGGCCGGAACCGTCTATCCGGACCCGGCGGTCCGGCCGGCCTCAGATATTGATCTGCTAGTCACGCCCGACCGGATGCGGCGGGGACGGATGGCTCTTGAATCCATCGGATACCGATGCCTGGATCGTCGGTTTGACACGGCCCGGAGTTTTTTCGCTGATGAGGTTTTTGTCAGCGAAGGCGGACGGTCGGACCGGCGGACCGTGGAGCTTCACTGGGACCTTCACCGGTTTTCAGGCATCCATCGGAAGCCCGGCATTGAGGAGCTTATGGGCCGAAGTGTCGAGGCCGGTTTTTATTCCGTGCGATTTCAGACATTATCTTCGGTGGATGCGCTGATGCACCGGGCGATGAACAACGCATTCGATCACGATCGGGATCTTCGGCTGATCGGTCTTTACGATGTGCTGCTGTTGGCCGGTCGGCTGGATGCCCATGATTGGGCGGAGCTCAAGGAACGCTCAGTGGAATGGCGGGCCCGGCTGGCCTTGGAGCTATCCTTGAGACTGGCCATGTCGCTTTTCGGATTCGTGCCGCCCGATGGGGATGAAAGCTTTTCGGATTGGCCCCCGCCGTCGGCGGATGAGCGCCGGGGATGGCGATGGGTAACCCGCCGCTTTAGATCTCCCATTGCCTATATCCGGCTGCATTGCCCGGCGGACGGTGGGGGCTTGGCTGTGCTCCGCTCGCTTCTCCATTTTGCTTTTCCCGCCCCCGCCTATATGCGGCAGCAGTTTATGCTGACCAGCCCACGTCAGCTTCCGGCCGCCTATTTGAAACGCTGGCTGAAATGGTTTTTATAGACTGTCGGTCGTTTCACTTTATCGACTGGTTGCCGCGGCTGCCGCCGGAGCTGGAAAGGCGCTTAGACGGGGAAATCCATCAATACGAAAGGGAAAAGAACATGCGGTATGTCAGCACGCTGGAGCGGATGGCGACCGATAGGGGAATCCAGCAGGGAATCCAGCAGGGTATTCGCCAGGGCTTGTTCGAAGCGGTGGAGCTGGGGTTGAACGTCAAGTTCGGGGTTGAGGGGCTGACGCTGATGCCTAAGGTTCGGGCCATCGAGGACACCGAGCAACTGAGACTGATCAAGGAAGCTCTGAAGGTCTCCGGGGATCTTGGCGAGATCGAGGCATTGCTGCCGCATGATGTGAGCAATGGCCC
>CAYNGG010000550.1:0-2651 GCA_964396575.1 uncultured Desulfobacteraceae bacterium
TCCCGAAGTGTCCGGCCGGTGAGCCGGAGAAAGAGGTCGCCGAGGTGCCGGCAGTCGGGGTGGTCGGCCACCAGGTCGGCGGGGCGGCCCCGGGCGATGACCCGGCCGGCGTCAATCACCGCGATCCGCGAGCAGAGGGCCTCGGCCTCTTCCATGTAGTGAGTGGTGTAAACCATGGCCATCCCGTCGTCCCGGAGCCCGGCCAGGCGGTCTAAGATCATCTGACGGGATTGGGCGTCGATCCCGACGGTGGGCTCGTCCAGAAACAGGAGCCGGGGGTGATGGATCAATCCGGCGGCGAGGTTGGCCCGCCGTTTCATTCCGCCGGAGCAGACCGAGATCCGAACGTCGGCCCGGGCGCTGAGCCCCACCATCTCCAGTCGGTCGGCCACCCGGTCCCGGAGGGAGCGGCCCCGGAGTCCGTAAAGCCGGCCGAGGTAGGTGAGGTTCTCCCGGGCGGTGAGCGCCGGGTAGAGGGCGATCTCCTGGGGGACCAGTCCGAAATGGCGACGGGCCTTGCGGGAATGCCGCCTGATGTCGATCCCATGGATCGAGACCTCGCCCCGGTCCGGCGGGAGCAGGGTGCTCATGAGCGAGATGGCGGTGGTCTTGCCGGCCCCGTTGGGTCCCAGGAGCCCGACGATCTCGCCGGCGGCCACGTCGAGGTCCACGTCCACGAGGGCCGGGGCCGTCGCCCCGCGATAGTGCTTGTGGAGACCCCTTGCGGTCAGCGGGGGCGGCTCGGGGGGACGGGGGCTCATGGCGCACTCCCCGGAGCCGCTGGGGAGGGCCGGAGATCGATCCGCTCGGGGAGGTCCGCCGGAAGATCGGGGAGGTCCGAACCGGTGAGGATGGCCACGGCCCAGGTGCCGGGTCCCATGTGAGCTCCCGAAGTCCGGGAGAGCGGGCGGACCAGGAGCCGGGCCTCCGGATAGGCGGTCCGGATCTCCGAGGCGGCGGTCTCCACGGAAGCGGCCGACGGGGCGTCGGTGGACTGGATGAGGACCCAGGCGGGGTGGCCGTCTTTGAGGGCGGATGCGGACCGCTGCCGGAGAAACTTCTGCTGAGCAGATGAGTCCCGGACGGCGCCCAGCTTTTTGACCCCCTCGGGCCGGGGGCTGACCACCGGCTTCATCCCCAGGCGGTCCCCGATCCAGGCGGCGGTGCCGGAAATCCGGCCGCCGGCGGCCAGGTACCGGAGGCGGTCGATGAAAACCCATTCTTCACAGGCTTCGACGGCCCATCGGGCAAACCGGATCACCGCGTCGGGGTCATCGGACGCACGGGCGAAGACGGCGGTGGCCAGGGCGATCAGGCCGAGCCGTCCCGAAGCGGCGCCGGTGTCGATAACCGTCATCCGCCCGTCCGGATCGTGGGCCGTTTGCCAATCGACCGCCTCCCGATGGTGGCCGGTAAAGGCCGAGCCCACGCAGAGGTAAACGACCCGGTCGAACCGGGCCAGGGCGCCGGCGTAGTGCTCATGGCGCTCCAACCGGGATGCCTGGGCGGTGGTGACCCTTTGGCCGTCCCGCATGGCCGAGTAGAGAAGCTCCGGCGGGCAGCTCGTCTCGGGGAAGGTCCGGTCGCCGACGGTCACATAAGCGTCGAGGAGCGTGATTCCCAGGCGCCGGGCGTCCTCACGACTCACGGACCCGGCGGCGTCGGTGAGGATCTGGACCGGCCCGTCGGGAGGAGAGGGCGCCGCCTCGGCGATGGGCTCGTCGTGCCATCCGATCACCCGGCCGATCCGTTCGACCCGGCGGCGGAGGGCGTCGACGTCGTCCGTGTGGAGGTGGACGTTGAGCCCATCGGGGGCCGGAGTGACCACCGCGCTCTCCCCGGCGGACCGGAAGGCTTCGGCGGCCCACGCCACGGCGTGGTCGGCCGGGGATACTTCGACCGCCACCTGGACGCAGTGACCGGAAAGGGTTTCGGGAAGCGGCCGGTCGGTCCGGCGCAACTGACCGGCAAATCGGCGGGTCGGGGGGACGAGCCCGTCGGATCGCCCGGCGAGGCGTCCCAGAAAGCCTTCGAGAAAGATAAAGGCGCCTAACGCCCCGGCATCCACCACCCCGGCGGACCGGAGAACCGGCAGGTGACGGGGGGTCTCACGGACGGCCAGGGCCAGTCGGTCCACCAGGGACGGGTCGGCGATTTCCGCTTCGGTCAGGCCGTCGGCCAGAGCGTCGAAGACCGAGAGCATGGTGCCGGGCACCGGGTCGGCCACGGCGGCCCAGGCGGCTTTCCGTCCGGTTCGGGCCGAGGCGGGAAGCGCCGATGCCGACGGAGCGGCCAGGAGCTCGGATAGAAACGCGGCGGCGATGTTCCCGGCGTTGCCCCGGGCCTGCCTCCGGAGCCCATCGATGGTGGCGGCCGGGTCGGTCGCGGTCCGGAGAGGGGCCAGGGTGGTGACCAGGTTCCGGCCGGTGTCGGCGTCGGCCACCGGAAAGACGTTGATGGCGTCGATGAGGTCGGCCCAGGCGGCTACCCGAGCGGCTGAAGCGGCCGCGGCATCGAGGATCGTTTCGGTCATGGGAGCCCCAGTGCCGCCCGGACGTCTTCGGGGATTTCGTAGAGGGTCTCGCGCTCGGGGAGCTTGACCGCCACCTGGTCGGCCTGAGCCGAGGCGCAGAGGGCCCCGTCCGACCGGC
>CAYNGG010000551.1:0-2648 GCA_964396575.1 uncultured Desulfobacteraceae bacterium
TGCTGCCGGTGGCGTTGGGAAAGTCCTTGGCCTTGTAAGCTTTTTCTCCTGAATGGAGCAGCTCGCGGCCCTCTTCCATAAAGCCGTTGAACCGCTTTTTGCACTCGTAGAACCCGTGCCACCAGGCATAGTCCGGAGCCATCATGGCCGCGCCCATCCGGGCCCGTCGGCCTTCGTGGTGCCAGAGCTCATAGTACTCCACCTCCAGCCTCTCGTCGAAGAACGGCTTGGGCTCCATGGCCCCGGCTTCGTAAAGCTCATCGAGGAGCGCCTTGGCCGGCTTGAAGTAAACCTCGTTGTACTCCTCGACTACCCGGTCAAACTGGACGAAATGGGCATCCGTCCAGGTCTTGCCGTGGCACTGCTGGCAGACCTCGGACATCTTCTCCCGCTCCTCCCGCCAATTCGTCTGCGCCGGGAAGGCGGCGAACTCGGATGGCCGGACCGTCAGGGGGGCCTGGATCTCCCAGGCCAGCCGCTCGGTGACGTCGTGGGAGGTTTTCACTTTTCCGGAGCCGGACATGTGACAGGCGGCGCAGGTGGGGGCCCGGTAATCGACCCCGGCGGTCCAGGTTCCCGGAGCGGCGGTCCAGTTGTACTCGTCCCCGAAGGCGGTGTAAATGTCCCCGTGCTTCGATTCCATGAAAATCTCGATCTGGGGATGGTCCGGCCCCAGATGACACTGGCCGCAGGCCTCGGGCTTTCGAGCCTCCATCACCGAAAACCGGTGGCGGGTGTGGCAGCTCGTGCAGCTCCCCTTGCTCCCGTCGAGGTTAATCCGGCCGACGCCGACATTGGGCCAGGTCTCGGGGTCGAGGGTCCCGTCCTTCATTTTCAAGATCGTGCCGTGGCAGTGGTAGCAGCCCGAGGCCCGCTCGAAGTCGGAGTTCATCCCGTGGTTGAGCCAGGGATCGATCTTCCAGATGATCTCCATGGTGTTGGCGTGCTTGCTCCGGGCATACTCCCTGGCCTCGTCGGGGTGGCATCGGGAGCAGTCCTTGGGGGTGACCGCCGCCGCGATGGGCACGTCGTAGAATTCCTTGGGGCCGTACTTCCGGCGGTATTCGTCGTAGTACTGGTTGTGGCTTTTGGAGACATCCGGGTCGGTGGCCTCGGCCTGATGGCAGTCGAGGCAGGTGATGTTGGCCGAAGCGTGGCGGCTGGCGGCCCAGTCGGCGAAGATCCCGGGATGCTCATCCTTATGGCACTCGATACAGGTTACCGCCTCCCGGGGCATGCTCCGCTCGATCCGAGCTCCCGGACCTTGGGCATGTTCTCCGGGGACTGGCTCTCCGGGGTCTGGCCCACCGCCGCGACGGCCGTGATGATCATGGCCGCCGCGATGATGGCGATGATGGTGATCCGAGGGTTGCGCATGGGAGGTCCTCCTTTCATGGTTTAAGGTTCCTCTGTTTTCGAATGGTTTCTAAATCCCTTTGCCCCGATACGGCTCCCGAAACTGGGTGTAGCCGTAGTGATCGCGCTGGGTGTGGACGAGGTTCCGATGGCAGTCCACGCATTTTTTCTCGTAGCCGGGCCGGGCGTAAACGACGCTCCGGTGAGCCAGCATGGCGCCCCGTTTTTCCGGAATGTAGAGCAGGTTCCGGTGGCACTTCTGGCACTGGTCGTTGGTGAAGGAGGCATAAGCCGCCTCCCGGTTTTTCTCCCGGTCGTATTCATCCATGGTGAAGTGGACCAGGATGTCCTTGATGCCGTGGAAGGTCTTGGCGTAGAAGAAGTTGAAGGTGTCGTGGGGGGCCGGGAGATGGCAGTCCATGCAGTCGGCCACGAAGCCGTAAGGGTTGTTGGCGTGGGACGAGGTCCGCCAGGTGTTGTAGGCGAATTCGATCTCGTGGCAGGATGCGCAGAACCCCGGCGTGGATGTCCGGGTCATGGTGTAGTAGGTGAGACTGAAGAGGGGAAACGCCAGAATCAGTCCCACCGCGACGAGGATCGCCGCTTTGACGCTTCGTCTCATCTCGGTCACGCTCCTTTCTCGGCCGCGCCCGGGCTGGCGGGCCGGGTTACGGGTGGGGACGGCCGGATGGCGCCTCGGGCGTGGCGTTCCGGTCGAGGGATTCCCGGACGGCCCGGGCCATCTGGCTCCGGACCACCGGTTTCATGAGGAGATAGCCGATCCCGGCTTCCCGGAGCCGCTCATCCGTGGCCATCTCGCTGAACCCGGTGCAGAGGATCACGGGGAGGTCCGGCCGGATGGCCGTCAGGGTCCGGGCCAGCTCCAGCCCGGTCATCTCCGGCATGGTCAGGTCGGTGATGACCAGATCCACCGCCGACGGGTCCTCCCGGAAGGCCGCCAGGGCCGCCGAGCTGCCGGCGTAGGGCGTGACCTGGTAGCCCAGTCCCACCAGCATCATCCGGAGCATCTCCACGATGGGGGGCTCGTCGTCCACCAGAAGAATCCGCTCGCTCCCTAACGGTAGAGGCTCAGCCGATGGCCCGGCGGCGGACCGGCTCGCACGGTCCACCCGGGGGAGGTAGATCCGAAAGACGCTGCCCTCGCCGAGGGTGCTCTCGACGGTCACCCGGCCCCCGCAGTCCGTAATGATCCCGTGGACCACCGACAGCCCCAAACCCGTCCCTTCTTCGGTCGGCTTGGTGGTGAAATAGGGGTCGAAAATCTGCCGGCG
>CAYNGG010000552.1:0-2640 GCA_964396575.1 uncultured Desulfobacteraceae bacterium
GGATGCTCCTCAAGCTGCTCGAGGACAAAACGCCGGAGTATGTGGCGGTGCTCTTCGACGCCAAAGGCCCCACGTTCCGCCACGAGCGTTACGCCGAATACAAGGCCAACCGGCCGCCCATGCCCGAGGACCTCGCCGTCCAGATCCCCTACATCCACCAGGTAACCGAAGGCTTCCGGATTCCGATGCTCCGGATGCCGGGCTACGAGGCCGACGATCTCATCGGGACCCTCGCCCGCCAGGCCCAAAAAGCGGGCTTTTCGGTGGTCATGGTCACCGGAGACAAGGACTTCATCCAATTGGTCACCGATCAGGCGTCGATCTGGGACCCCATGAAGGACAAGACCACCACGGCCGCCGAGGTCGCCGAGACCTTCGGCGTTACCCCCGCCCGGATGGTCGATGTCATGGGGCTGTCCGGGGACACTTCGGACAACATCCCCGGCGTTCCCGGGATCGGCCAGAAGACGGCGTTGACCCTCATCCGGGAATACGGGACCCTGGAAGCTCTATATGAAGAGATTGAGACGCTCAAACGGAAGAAGCAGCGGGAAAACCTCATAACCCATCGGGACCAGGCGTTTTTAAGCCGGGACCTGGCGGCCATCCAGACCGAGGTGCCGATCCCCGACGGATTCGCGCCGGAACAGCTTAAACGGGTCGATCCGGACACCGAGACCCTGGGGCGGCTCTTCAGGTTTCTCGAGTTCCGTGAGCTTCAACAAACCTATTCGGAAGGGGCCGCCGCCGCGCCGGAGAAGACTTACGAGGCGGTGACCGACCCGGAGGCCCTCGAGGCCCTGGCCCGGCGGCTGGCGGCGGCCGATGTGATCGCCATCGACACCGAGACCACTTCGGAGCACCCTTTATGGGCTCGGCTGGTCGGAGTTTCCGTGTCCATGTCCCCGCACGAGGCCTTTTACATCCCCTGCGGCCACGACTACATCGGAGCCCCGGACCAGATTCCGTGTGATACGGTCCTGGCGGCCCTCGCCCCGGTGCTTTCCGCCCCGACCCCCAAAAAGGTGGGGCAGAACATCAAGTACGACTGGACGGTCCTTTCCCGCCACGGAGTTGAGCTGGCCGGGGTCGGCTTCGACACCATGGTGGCCTCCTATCTGATCAACCCCGCCAAGCGGGCTCACAACCTCGACCAGATCGCCCTGGATTTTCTGGACCACAAGACCATCCCCTACGAGTCGGTGGCCGGGAAGGGCAAATCGGCGGTCCCCTTCTCCCAGGTGGCGGTGGAGGCGGCGACCGACTACGCGGCCGAAGACGCCGACGTGACCTTCAGGGCCTACGAGGTCCTCCGGGACCGACTCGATGAAATCGGACTCACCGAGCTGATGGAGACGGTCGAGATGCCTCTGGTCCCGGTTCTCATGCGGATGGAAAACCGGGGCATCCGGGTGGACCGGGACCGGCTCCGGACCCTGTCGGGGGTTTTTTCCGACGAGATGGACCAGTTGGAAGCCCGGATTCACGAGATGGCTGGCGAGTCGTTTAACATCAAATCCTCCCAGCAGCTCGGCCGCATCCTCTTCGAGAAGCTCGGTTTGCCGACTCGAAAGAAGACCAAGAAGAAGACCGGGTACTCGACCGACGTGGAGGTCCTGACCTTTCTGGCCGGGGTCCACGATCTTCCGGCCCTGGTCCTCCGTCACCGGACCCTGGCCAAGCTCAAGTCAACTTACACCGACGCCCTCGTCGGGCTCATCCACCCGGAAACCGGGCGGATTCACAGCTCGTTCAACCAGACGGTCACCGCCACCGGCCGGCTGTCCTCATCGGAGCCCAACCTCCAGAACATCCCGGTGCGCGACGCCGAAGGCCGTCAGATCCGGAGCGCCTTTATTCCTCGCGAGGGCTGGCAACTGGTCTCGGCTGATTACTCGCAAATCGAGCTGCGGATTCTCGCCCACGTCTCCGAAGACCCCATTCTCATCGAGTCCTTCGAGCGGGGCGAGGACATCCACACCCGGACCGCCGAGGAAGTCTTTGGGGCCACGCCCGACGGCATCACCCCGGCGCTCCGCCGCCAGGCCAAGGCCATCAACTTCGGGATCATCTACGGGATGAGCGCTTATGGCCTTTCCCGGGACCTCGGGATCAGCCGGCGGATGGCCAAGACCTACATCGACCAGTATTTCAAGCGGTACGCCGGAGTGAAACAGTACCTCGACCAGACGGTGGCGGCGGCTCGGGAGAGCCGCCAGACCGCCACCCTGCTGGGCCGAATTCGGCTCCTGCCCGACATTGACAGCCCCAACGCCAACGTCCGGGGCTTTGCCGAGCGGATGGCGGTCAACACCCCCATCCAGGGGACCGCCGCCGACCTCATCAAGCTGGCCATGATCCGGGTGGACCGGGCCATTGCCGAGGCCGGTCTGGAATCCGCCATGCTGCTGACCGTCCACGACGAGCTGATCTTCGAGGCGCCCCCCGAGGAGATCGCCCCGCTCACCGAATTGGTCAAGGGCATCATGGAAGGGGTCTGGTCGCTCAGGGTCAGGCTGAAAGTCAACGTGGATTCCGGCGACAACTGGGCGGAGGCCCATTAGCTTGAAGGGTGAAGGGTGAAGGGTGCTCCGAATCACGCTTCAAACTTCGAGCTTCAAACTTCAAACAGGACCGCCC
>CAYNGG010000553.1:0-2619 GCA_964396575.1 uncultured Desulfobacteraceae bacterium
AGATGCCGCCGGTCAGGCCGGCAGGGAGATGGTGATGGTGCATCCCGGCCCGTCATTGTTTTTCGCGGATACCCTCCCCCCGGCCAGTTGGATGACCTTTTTCACGAAGGCCAGGCCGATCCCGGTGCCTCGGGTTGTCCGGATGTCGGGGGAATCCACCCGGTAGAAGTCGTCAAAGACTTTTTTCAGATCCCGGCGGGGGATTCCCGGTCCGGTGTCGGACAGGCGGATCACCATCCGGTTTTTCTCGGGGGTCACCGTGAGGTTGATCCGCTTTTCCGGGGCGGATTTCCCGAACTTGAGGCTGTTTTCCATCAGGTTGATGAGGACCTGGATCATGACTTCGGGATCGTAGCGGAAGTCCCGGTCCGGCCGCCGGTCCACCGTCAGAACGACCCCCTCGGCGGCCAGCCTCGGCCCCATGATTCGCCTCACCTCGTCGATCACCTCGCTGAAGTCCCCTTCCCGGAGGTCCAGCCGGAGCTGCTTTTTCTCGAGACGGGACAGCTCGAGGACGTTGTTGATGAGCCGGGAGAGCCGGGCGCACTCAGCGCCGAGAATCCGGTAGTATTCGGCTTCCCGCTCGCGGCTCCGGGCGATCCCGCCTTCGAGCATTTCGATATACATCCGGATGTTGGTCAGCGGGGTTTTGAGCTCATGGGTCACCGAGGAGACGAACCGGGACCGGCGTTCGGAGAGGTCCACCACCACCCGGACGCTGTGGTGGATGGCGAGGAGCCCCGCCAGGAGGACTCCGGCCAGGACCGCCACCATCAGGGTCAGGGTTTTCCGGCCTTCGGTGGGCGGGATCTCCTGGCAGGTGAGGGTGGCCCGGAGAAAGGAGAAGGGGCGGGGAAAGGTCCGTTCGAGGACGTAGCGGGGATGGTCCACGGGAGCCCCGGCCCGGACCGTCGGAGCATGCCCCGGGCCGCCATCGGCCCGGAGGTGGAGGGCCGTAAACCGGGCCATGGGCTGGTCGGCGAAATACCGAATCGCAAGATGGTCCAGAAAATCCCCGACCTTGATGACGAAGCCCTGTCGGTAGATCCGGTTGTCCAGGATGATCCGGCGGAAGATGAAAATCTGGTCTTCCGAGAGAAAGATGGCCTGGAGGGGATCGACTTCGGCCTGGAGCGTCCGGCCCTCGGGCATCGTCAGGCCATCCGAACGGGGGGCGGCCGCTTCCCGGCGCTCGTCCCGGAGATAGCTGGCCGGGGCGTCGGCCCGCCGCCTCGATGATTCGGCCTCGGCCGATGGGGGCGGGGCGGCCGCTTCATCGTCGGCAGACCCGGCGCTCCGGTCGGCCTTGGCGAGATTGAGGGCCTGGTCCACCGTGATCTCTTCCACCCGCTTTTTCGACTGGCCCAGGACCGATTTTTGCCTCTGGGACCGGGACAGAAACCGGTCGGCATACCCCGGGGCGGTTTGCTGGGCCGCCGGGGTATCCGGGACCGGTGCCGGGGCCCAATCCATGATGTCGGCTTCCGCTCCGGTCACGCCATGGCGTGAGCCGTTGAAGGCCGTGTTGGCCGTCTCCAGTTGACGGACCCGGGCCTGGATGCCGGCCGGCGCGTCCTTGTCCGGGTCGGTTAGCGGGGTCTGGAAGGAGCCGTCCGGGTTGTTCTGGAAGTAGCCGAGGATATAGGGCGGGTCCGGGGGGCGGGAGAGCGGTGAAGGAACCGTCGCGCCGCCTCCCCCGGGCGGAGCGTATCGGGGATTGTACTCGTCCACGGCCCGGGCTTCTTCCCGGCGAACCCGGTCGGCAAGGGCTCCTTCCATTTCGCCGAAAATCGTCTCGGCGAAAAACCGGAGCTGGCCCCGGGCCTCGGCCTCGAGGCTGTCGTAGGTCCGGAGGATCAGATAGCCCAGGGGGATCGACAGGCCGATGCAGAAGAGGAAGATCAAGATCCGGAACCGCTTCATTCCCCGGTCTCCAGCCGGTAGCCCTCGCCGCGGACCGTGATGATGACCGGGACCTCGCCGATCAGCCCGGCGATCTTGGCCCGGAGCTTGTGGATGTGGATGTCCACCGTCCGGGTTTCGACGTCGGGGTCGGCGTAGTGCCAGACCTCGGTGAGCAGCTCCCGCTTAGAGACGATCCGCTCCGGCCGGGAGTGGAGGTAAACCAGGAGGTCCAGCTCCCGCCGGGTGAGATCAACAATCGACTCCCCGGCCGAAGCCGTGAGGGTGGCCCCGTCCACGGTGATTCCCCGGAAGATCATGCGCTCCTCACCCATCTGCTTCCCGCTCCGCCTGAGAACCGCTTCCACCCGGACCATCAGCTCCCGGAGCGAAAACGGCTTGCTCACGTAGTCGTCCGCCCCCGATTTAAAGCCGGTGACGATATCGTCTTCGGCCCCCTTGGCGGTCAGGAGGATGATCCCCTGTCCCGGCCGTTTCCGCCGGACCCGCCGACAGATGGTGAACCCGTCGAGGGTCGGGAGCATCACGTCGAGGAGGATGAGGTCGAACCGGCCCGACAATGCCCGCTCCAGCCCGTCCCCCCCGTCTTCGACCCCTTCGGCCGAAAAGCCGTTGAACACCAGGACATCCAGGAGCCCCTCCCGGATGGCCGGGTCGTCTTCCACCACCAGAATTGTCGCCCTGGGCGCTTTCATC
>CAYNGG010000554.1:0-2614 GCA_964396575.1 uncultured Desulfobacteraceae bacterium
TCGGCGGCGCTCTCGGGAATCACTTCCTCGGCAGTACCGGCCGCCTCGGATACCGGCAGATACACCTTGATGACCGTCCCCTCACCGATTTCACTGTAAACCCAGATATTGCCCCCGTGCTGCTTGACGATGCCGTACACCGTAGCCAGGCCCAGGCCGGTGCCCTTGTCTTTGGCTTTGGTGGTGAAAAAGGGCTCGAACAGACGCTCTCGGGTTTCAGCATCCATGCCCCGACCGGTGTCGCTGATGCTCAGAAGCACAAAGTCGCCCGGTGCGACCCCTTGATGGGCCGCCGCATAATCCGCATCCAGTTCGGCCGAAACCGTTTCGATGGTCAGGGCGCCGCCTTCCTCCATGGCGTCCTGTGCGTTCACCGCCAGATTCATGATCACCTGCTCCAGCTGACCGACATCCGCTTCGATCAGCGGAAGATCGGGGGCCGGATCGATGATGACGGCAATATCCTCCCGAAGGGTGCGTCGAAGCAATTTTTCAAACCGCTTCAACACCGAATTCAGGTCGATGGGTTTAACCTCCAGCGGCTGCTTTCGGCTGAAGGCGAGGAGCTGGCGCACCAGGTCCCGGGCCCGCATGCAGGCCAGGGCGATCTCCTCGACGGAAGCCCTTCGGGCGTCATCCTCACTGAAATCCTCCAGCAGCATTTCGCTGTAGCCGAGAATGGGGGTCAGGAGATTATTGAGATCATGGGCCACCCCGCCGGCCAGGCGGCCCACCGATTCCAATTTTTGGGCTTGGTGGAACTGGGCCTCCAGTTCGGCCTTCTCCTCCCGAATTTGAACCTGTTCAGTGATATCCTGGGTGGTGCCGAACACCTGGAGCACCCGGCCGTCGGGATCTTGAACGACCTTGCCGAGGGTTTGAAGATGCTTGATTCCCTGGTCGGGCACCCTGATGCAATAAGTCAGTTCGTAATCCTCCCCCTTTTCCAACGCACCAGACAGAGCATCGGCGCATAATTTATAATCTTCCGGATGCAGCACCGCATAATGGTCTCGGATCGATAATGGGCCCGCTTCCGGATCCCGTCCGAAAATGGGATACATTTCCTGAGACCAGGTGATCGTTTCGGTATGCGGATCAAAGGACCAATTCCCAATCCGGGCTATCCGCTGCGCCAGTTCCAATTCCTCGGTCCGCCGGTGAAGGGCCTCCTCCATCTGTTTGCGCCGGTTCACATCCCGGGCAATCCCCACATACCCGATCACCTCGCCGGCATCATTTCGCAGGGGCGACCCTTTGGAGGTATGCCAGTGCCAGGTACCGTCCGGCTGGCGAACCCGATACTCCACGCTGCTTTGTCTCTCTCCGGACTGAAGGACCTCTGCCAGGAATCCTCTGCACAGATGGATGTCTTCGGGATGAACATAAGGCTCAAACGACCGGCCCACGGCCGATTCCGGTGGTTCGCCGAAGGCCTCCGCCCAATTGGGCGACACATAGGTGAAGATTCCCTCCGGACTCAAGGCATAGACAAGGTCATTGGCGTTTTCCACAAAAGAGCGGAACCGGTGTTCGCTCTCCCGCAGCGCCTGCCGATCCCGGTATTCCCGGGTCACATCCCGAAAGACCATTACCGTGCCGACCAGACGCCCGTCGGCTTCGAAAATCGGGGCCGCGCTGTCGGCGATCTGGTATTCGGCGCCGTCCTTGGCGATGAGGCAGGTGTGATGGGCCAGGCCCACCAGCGTTCCTTCCCGCAGAACCCGGGAAACGGGATTTTCCGCGGGCTCCCCGGTTCGGGTGTTGACGATTCGAAAGACCGATTCCACCGGCTGCCCCAGGGCCTCCGGCAAGGGCCAGCCGGTGAGGGATCGGGCCACCGGGTTCATTCGAACGATCCGGCCCCGGGCATCGGTGGCGATCACCCCGTCGCCGATGGCGTCCAGGGTAATCGCCAGTTCATGGCGACCTTGAAGCAGGGCGAGGTGACTGCGTATGGCCGTCATCCCCGACGCGCAAATGATCCCGACAATAAGGCTTTCGACCAACCAGGGCTGATCCCGCCAGCCGGAGAGAATCATCGGAAGGACCGGCACGTCCCGAAGCAGGGCCAGCAATCCCCAGAGCACCGGTGTATTGAAGAGCTGATAACAGACCAGGACCAGCAGAAACCAGCCGGCGGCAAACCACCACACATTTCGGCAACGGGAAAGAAGATGCTGATGGGAAAAACGGACCAATGCCAGGCAAGGAACCGCGTACAGCATGTTGCCGCTGAAAGCAAGCGTCAGGGGAATCTCGTGCGGACCGCCCCCGGACAGGAGACCCGCCAGAAGTATCGTTGCCCAAAACCGTCGCAGCAAGGCAAACCCCAAATACCCGAATGCCCAGCGGACTTCAAAATACATATCCGTATGCGGAATACTCACATTGAAATGACTCGCCGCAACCCCCGACACGCCCAGAACAGCAAACAACCACAGATCGCCGGGCAAATTCCCGGCGGGCCTCAATCCCTGCACGGTCGTTCTCTTTTGCGGATGCACTCCCGTCCATTTCTCCATATCTTTCCCCCCACCCCGCGAATTCATCTTTCCTCTTTTAAACCCCGCATCGATGGGAAAAGAATTCCAAACCCGCCTGCCTGCGGCGA
>CAYNGG010000555.1:0-2593 GCA_964396575.1 uncultured Desulfobacteraceae bacterium
CACCCTCTATCCGGCCGAGGCCTTTAAATCGACGGAGCAGAAGCTGATCCGGGCCTGCCGCTTCGCCCCTGGCTCGGACCCGGCGGCCGTCGAACGGATCAAACCCCGTTTGATCCCCAGGGATTACCTGGTCATCGACGCCCCCGATGTCCCGGTGGATCTGAACATCTCGGTTGCCGAAAACGCGGTGATCCTCGGGGAGCCGTCGGCCCCGGCGGTCCGGGCATCGGTCGATGACTTTCTCCGGTCGCCGGCTCAATACCTCGATGCCTACTCGGAAAAGACCGACCGGAACGCGGCCCTGCGGGAATTCACTTTCCTTTCGCTCATTACCGTCACCGGACTTGTCGCCTATCTTATCGTTTACTCGCCGGCCCGGCTGGCGGCCGGCTTTTTTCTGTCCGCCAACCGAGCCGACATCGCCGGGGCGGTGGCTTGCCTGGCCGCCGGGCTCGCGGTGTTGGCCGCCGGCGAATATCGGTCTCCCGGTCCCCCGCTGGAGCCCGCCGCCGCCATTCAAGCCATTCACTCGCCGGAGCTCGATCTCCGGGTGGCGGCATTAAAGACCTTCGCCCGGCAGCGCATGGAGATCGACGGGCGATCCAACTGGTCGAAGATCCTGAAAAGTCCTCACGTGGTCGAACGGTATTGGCTGGTTCAAGCGTTCATGGCCAGCCGGTCCGAAGCCACCCTCGCCGGCCTCTATAAGCTGGCGGGGGACGACCATGTCGGCGTGGCCTATCAGGCTTGCGCGGGGCTCAGGCTCCGGAAGGACCGGAAGGCGGTTCCCGTGCTCCGGCGGGTGGTCGCCACCTCCCCCCACTGGTACGTCCAGGGATATGCCTATCGGGCGATGAAAGCACTGGGATGGCGCCAGACCGGATCAAGCTGACCCCGCTCTGGCTGGCGCTCATGGCCGTCCTGGCCGCCGAAACCGCGGCGGGGGGCATCGTCTCCCTGGAGCTTTTGCCCCCGCTGGTAGCCCTGGCCGCCGTCCGCGCCGTCGAGATCGTCCTGTTGGTGGCGGTCGCGGTGGTCTGGGCCGACGGCCCGGGCGCCATCGGCCTGGCTCCCAAGGAAATCGGCCCCGGAATCCGGCGGGGCCTGATCTGGTCGGCCGGGTTCGGGCTTCTCGTCTCCATCGCCGCCGGAATTCTCGCCCTGGCCGGGCGGAACCCCCTCCAGATGATCCAGATTCAGTTGCCCTCCGACCCGACCGAACGATTCCTCTATCTCTTCACCGGCGCGGTCATCGCTCCGGTCGCCGAGGAAATCTTCTTCCGGGGGTATCTCTACGGATTTTTCCGGCGGTGGGGCGTCCTTTGCGCCCTGATCCTGAGCAACCTGGCCTTTGTCCTGGCCCACGGCATCACCGGCCTTCCGCTGACTCAGATGGTGGGCGGGATTCTCTTTGCCCTCTGCTACGAAGTCGAAGGCCGCCTCATGGCTCCGGTGACGGTTCATGTCCTGGGGAATGGGGCCTTGTTTGGGGTGGGGCTGTTGTGAGTTTTTGTTTTCCCATTATTCAAATGGGGCATGTTCATTCATGCCCCATTTGATGGAGTAAGTTTATTACGGAATCTCAGGGACACCTGCACATTACGCAGCTACATGGCGAGATAATCTTTCGAGCATCCAATATCGTTATTTTCCCATCACCATCACTTCCGTGGAGATGGCCATGGGGTTTTCGATGCCCCCAGGGAACCGGCATTTCATCTAAACGAAAAGAGTCAATCAAGCACATAACGCGGATAGGTACGCTTGGCCCTTTCAGCAACCCGCAAATCAACATCAACCGTCAAAAAGGGCTCTTTCTGAGAGGTCACGCCTAAGACTTCTCCCTCTTCAGGATCAATAACCCAACCGCTGCCGGCCCATTTCATCCCTTCTTCACTAACACCACCGAAATTTGACGATAAACAAAACGCACCGGATACTACCGCGGCCGCTCTACCACCCGCAATCCATTTCCCAACGGAGGCCGCGGGCGTTCCAGGCGTTGCACGTGGACAGACCAAAAGATGAACCCCTTCCTTGGAATACTCACGCGCATGAAAGCTGAACCACAACTCAGTACAAATGAGAAATCCTATCCGGGCCTTGTCAGTTTTGCTGACTAAAAACTCGCATTCCCCCCGTTCATACCATGAGGCTTCCCAAAAGCCTTTTTCATTCGGCAGGTAATGTTTGGTATGCACCGGGGTATAACCAGCATCTTTGTGCCAAAGAAAACCTTCATTCAGCCGTGTCCCACGCCGAATTACCGGACGTGAACCCACTACTACTTCAGCGGAGAGCTCCCCCAAACGACTTATCCACTGATCGTGAGCCTCAACGGATGCTTTCCAGGCGTCAGGGTCAGGCCGTGTGGTTTGGCATAGCCAGGGATGAAACGCCATTTCAGGAAGCACAACAAGCTCACTGTTTTCAGATCGAACGTGAGCGATCAGCGCCTGCCAATCTTGCTTAAAGGCGTTTGAGTCATTCCTGAGCTCGCAGACAGTGACTTTCATGTTTCAGTTTTCCACATTAGCTATCTTAGGTTTCGCACTCCTCTATGGGGTTATGTGAAACGCCGGAGGGTTTAAAA
>CAYNGG010000556.1:0-2574 GCA_964396575.1 uncultured Desulfobacteraceae bacterium
TTTATCTTGAACATACATTTTCATGCCCGGTGGTGATTGCGGGCCGGCCCCGATCATGTGGGTTATTTTGGATTTTGAAAATTCAGCAAAACCCTAAGACTCTCTCTATTTAGCGTGTGCAATTGTGGCAAAAAACTGAATATCTTCTTACAACTGTCTAAATTTTAATAAAAAAAGCAAAGCATTTAAAAGAGCTCAGAGCAATGA
This sequence comes from uncultured Desulfobacteraceae bacterium, assembly GCA_964396575.1. Classification (GTDB taxonomy): domain Bacteria; phylum Desulfobacterota; class Desulfobacteria; order Desulfobacterales; family JAABSP01; genus CAYNGG01. Next base: position 208 of record CAYNGG010000556.1, read on the forward strand.
ATCCATTTGATTTTATTACCTTATCTGACCATACAGAATGGCAAAAGAATTTTTGGAAAGATAAAACTGTTGATGAAATTTTTTATGACGCAAAACATTATGATGAAAACATGAACAAAGAGGGCTAACCAATCGCTCAATCGATAAGGACTGCACTATTATCATGAATGACCAAAGACCCATCATTATCGGATCCGATCACGCAGCCGTTTCTCTGAAATCGACCATCAGGGACTACCTGACCGACCGGGGATATCCGGTCACCGACGCCGGCACCGACGGCCCGGCCTCGGTCAACTACGTTGATTACGGCGCGGCGGTGGCTCGGGCGGTGGCCGGCGGCACCTATTTTCGGGGGATTCTCCTCTGCGGCACCGGCCTGGGGATGTCCATGACGGCCAACCGCTTTGCCGGGGTCCGGGCGGCCCTCTGCAATGACCTGTTTTCCGCCATCATGAGCCGACGCCACAACGACGCCAACATCCTGGTCATGGGCGGCCGGGTCATCGGCGATGTCCTGGCTTTAGAGATTGTCGATGCCTGGCTCGACATCGCCTTCGAGGGCGGACGTCACCTGGACCGGATTCAGTCGATGGACCGGCTCGATCTTTCCGCCGGAGGTGCATCGTGAGCTCCGATCTGCTCCACGCCATCGACCCCGAGATCGCCGCCGTCATCGACAATGAGCTTGACCGCCAGCAGCACACCCTCGAGATGATCGCGTCGGAAAACATCGCCGGCCCGGCGGTCATGGCCATCCAGGGCAGCGTCCTGACCAACAAATACGCCGAGGGCTACCCGGACAAGCGCTATTACGGCGGCTGCGAGCACGTGGACGTGGCCGAAAAACTGGCCATCGACCGGGCCCGGGACCTCTTCGGAGCGGCCTACGCCAATGTCCAGCCCCATTCCGGCTCCCAGGCCAATATGGCCGTTTACTTCGCCCTGCTCTCCCCCGGCGACACGGTCCTGGGGATGGACCTGTCCCACGGCGGCCACCTGACTCACGGCGCGCCGGTGAGCTTTTCGGGCCGGTTGTTCCAGTTCGTCCACTACGGCCTGGACCCCGAGACCGGTCGGATCGACTACGACGCCGTGGCCCGGTCGGCCAAGGAGCACCGCCCCCGGATGATCATCGCCGGAGCTTCCGCCTACCCACGGACCATCGACTTCGACGCCTTTGCCGAGATCGCCCGGTCGGTGGGCGCCTATCTGATGGTGGACATGGCCCACATCGCCGGGCTGGTGGCCGCCGGGGTCCACCCGACCCCCATCCCGATGGCCGATGTGGTCACATCCACCACCCACAAGACCCTCCGGGGCCCCCGGGGCGGTCTGATCCTGGCCCGGACCGATTACGGCCAATCCATCAACAGCCAGATTTTTCCCGGCATCCAGGGCGGCCCGCTCATGCACGTAATAGCGGCCAAGGCCCTGGCCTTCAAGGAAGCGGCCACCCCGGCCTTTGCCGCCTATCAGCGGCGGGTGGTGGACAACGCTCAAGCCCTGGCCGAGGGACTCCTGGCCGAAGGCGTGGCCCTGGTTTCCGGCGGCACCGACAACCACATGGTCCTGGCCGATCTGACCCCGCTGGGGATCACCGGCAAAGACGCCCAGGAGGCCCTGGGCCGGGCCGGGATTACCGTGAACAAGAACGCCGTCCCCAACGATCCCCGGGGGCCGCTGGTCACCAGCGGCATCCGGATCGGGACCCCGGCGGTCACCACCCGAGGGATGGGAACCGACGAGATGACGACGATCGCCAAGCTGGTGGGGTCCGTGCTCCGGGCCCTCGATGACCCGTCAACCCGAACCGCGGCAAGAAACCGGGTGCTGGAGCTCTGCGATACCTTCCCCATCTACCCGGAGCTTGCCGGACAGGCCGACAGTGCGTATTCCGGCCCGGCGTGAGCGCCCATCCTGGGACGCTTACTTCATGGACATCACCTGCCGGGTGGCCCAGCGGTCCACCTGTCTCCGGCGGGCGGTGGGAGCGGTCATTGTGGCGGACAAACGGATTCTGTCCACCGGATACAACGGGGCCCCGGCCGGCATCCGCCATTGTTGCGAGACCGGCTGCCTTCGCGAGGCATTAGGTGTCCCGTCCGGGGAGCGCCACGAGCTGTGCCGGGGGATTCACGCGGAGCAGAACGCCATTATCCAGGCGGCTTTCCACGGGGTTTCCATCCGGGGAGCCTCGTTGTACTGCACCAATCTCCCCTGTGCCATCTGCGCCAAGATGATCATCAACGCCGGCATCCGGACCATCTACTACGCCTCGGGCTATACCGACGCCATTGCCACCGAGATGCTCGACGATGCGGGGATTGTCCGGACGCACGTTCCGATGGATACTTTAGGACTGAG
>CAYNGG010000557.1:0-2562 GCA_964396575.1 uncultured Desulfobacteraceae bacterium
CTCATCGCTCAGCACTCCTTTTCCCGCGGCGAAGCGTTCCGGGCTCCCCTAAAATATTTAAATTGACTCTAAATCGCTCCTCGGAGTAACCTGACGGACAGACTGCCGCCGGTAGGATCGGAACGCCTCCTCCGGCGGATACGGCACCTGATCGCCTTTATTTGCAGTCGCCAGAAGCTGACAGGAGAGAAATCGCATGGGCAAAGGGAAAACCGGGAGGGGATGTTTGGGATGCCTGGCCAGGCTCGTCATCGGATGCGTGGTGTTTATCGTGCTCGGTTTCGCCGGCCTGGTGATCATCGGGGTTATCGAGGATCGGAAGGCCAGGGAGGCGGCCTGGGATGAGGCCATGCGGACCCATCAACGGGTCCAGCGGGAAATCGTTCGGTTCAATGATCTCAAGGAAGCCGATGATTTCCCCTTTCTGGCCCCCTATGCGGACCGGGAGAATTGGGAGTCCGATCTTCGGGAATCGGAAACAACAATCGCGAACGCCATGGCCGACTTCACCCGGGAAGACGACCCCCTGCTCTCCAGTTTGGTGGAGCCGACCGCCGCCGTCCAGGCGCTCGTCAAGGAGATCAACGACCGGATCGCTTATCTCCGGAAAGCCCGCGTCGAGCTGCCCGAAACCCTCGACCAGCGGACCGCCAAGCTCCCCGAAGCCCGCCGCGCCGCGGATGGATTCGAGGATTACATCACCACGGTCAAGGCCGACTTTCCCGACCGGGCCGAAGACATTGACCGGGTGGTATCGGAACAGCTCCCCCCCGGCGGGCTCGACGGGCTTCTGGCCATGTCTGAAACCGCCCTGGCCGAGGCCCGGACCGAGATGGGGAAGGCGGAGACGGGTGGGCTCGTCGAGTACGTCCAGGTCGATGCCCATTTGCAAGAGGCCGCCCAGGCCTTATACAAGCTGAGGGAGACCGACACGGCCCTCCGGGAGACCCTCGGGCAGCTCTACAACAGCTTTGCCAAGCGTCTGGCCGATATGCGCCTCGACTATTACCTCACCATCGGCCGGTCCAGTTGGGACAACGACTCCGACTATGATACCGATACCACTCACACCTACCCGCCGATCCGGGTCAGTCCGGAGACCTACGAATATTTCGTGAAGCTCGACCCCAGCCAGTTGCTGGCCAATCTCCGGTACGACCCGAACCAAAGCCGGTTTGTCGCCGATCCGCGGGTGAGCACCAAATACTGGGATGAGCTGGACCTGAACGCGAGTCAGGGGGTTCCCATGTCCGACGACGACGGCGTCTTCTGGCTGTATGACGCGCCGGTGGAAACCTTCCACCAGTACCGGGTGATCAACAACGGCGTGGTCACCCGGACGGGCTGGGAGCCGGTGGACGAGGACACCTACGAGGCGCTCTACGAATACCTGGAAATGGACGTGGTTGCAAAACCTTACGGATATTTCGAATCCGAGCGGATCACCGTGGCCGCCCCGCCCGGCCTGGCCTTCGTGGGGATGCCCCACTACGGCCGCTGGCGGTCGGGTCCGTCCGGAGCGGACTACTGGGAATGGAACGACGAGTATGACGAGCTCTTCGAGATCGATATCGACGTGGGAAAGAAGCATCGCTACACCCGGAAGGGGTGGAAAAACTGGCATCAAACCTACCGGCGGAAAAAGCCCTACTTCGGCGATTCCGATGAAGACACCCGGATTTTCGGCACCCAAGGGGCCTTTGTCCGGAGAAGTCCCCGGTTCAGCAACACTCACTTTGCTCAAAGCGGCGGGCTGGCCGCGTCGGTCGCTTCGGTCCGGGGGGCGGGAGCCAGTCGCCGGGGCCGGGGGCCAGGCGGGCTCGGTAAATAGACGGCGCCCGCCCCGGGCGTAAACGGATAACCACAGGATTCAGGAGAATGTCCCATGGAAGAATTCATCCCAGTGCTGACGCGCTACGGCCAGGGCCTGGTTTACTGCCTCATCACGTTCATCTTTATTCTCATCGCCAAAACCCTCGCCGACCGTCGGACGGTCCGGTTCGACGATGACGAGGAGATCGAGGAAAAGAGCAATCTCGCCGTGGGGTTCCGGCGGGCCGGGCTTTACCTGGGCTTTGCCGTGGGGCTCGCCGGGGCTCTGGGCGGCAAGAGCCTCGGGTTTGTGACCGATATCCTCTGGCTGCTCGTGGACGGCGTCCTGATCACGGTCTGCCTCTTCATCTGCCGGGAGCTCAACGACCGGGTGATGCTCGCCGGAATCAACAACGACGACGCGGCCCAGGCCGGCAACGTCGCCGTGGGGCTGTCGGAGTGCGGGATGTATATCGCCACCGGCCTGATCCTCGGAGGGGCCTTTTTCGGGGAGAGCGCCGACATGGCCACCGGGATCGTCTCGGCTTTGGTCTTTTTCGTCCTGGGGCAGGTGGTTCTTCTGGCCTGCGGGCGGCTTTACGAGGTGATGCTGCCCTTTGACATGGAGGCGGAGATCGGCACCGGGAACCCGGCCGCCGGGCTGGCCCTCGGCGGCATCCTCGTGGCCCTGGGCGTGATTCTCGCCAGCAGCGTGACCGGCCCGGCCCTCGGGTGGCGGCTGGACCTCAC
>CAYNGG010000558.1:0-2560 GCA_964396575.1 uncultured Desulfobacteraceae bacterium
GGAATTGTGCCCAAGGTGTCAAGCCATAATGGCTCGCCATTTTCGCGGCGTTAAGCGGGGGCGGCCTGAATCGGCGGCCTTTCGGTTGCAAAGGGGGTGGGCCTGGAGTGGTCTATCGGAAAAAACCGGGGAGCGCGGGGCGCCCGTTGGCTCTTACGGGGCAAACGGGTTGAGGCCGTCGTCCGCATCTCTTTCGATTTGGGGCCGCCGGGAGGAAAGCCTCGCGTCACATCGGGCTCGCCTGATTTTCCCTTGATTCGGAGCCCGCGGATATGATGTATTGTCCTGAGCATTCGGCAAACCGCCGACAGATATCCCCAATGTAACGGAGCCTTCGATGTGTTCCGATCCCCCGCCCTCATCCTCCATTAAGATGTCCGATCTAACGGCCGCCTTGAAAGCCATCGGCTTTTACGTGGTGCCGACCGGATTTGTCGAGACCGTGCCGTCGCCCGAGGTCCGGGCTGAGGTTCGGCGGCATATCGGGAAAAGCGATCTGGCCGCCCTGCTGGCTCACTATCCGCCGCTGTTTCTCATGCCGACCGATCCGAAAGCCCGGTTCGTCGGCCTCTTCGCCCTGCCGCTGCCCTCGTCGGGTGAGCTGTCGCCGGTGGCCGAAGCGATCTACCAGACCTATTTCCCGCCGACGATGATCATCGTCCGCCCCGGACCGGCCGGGACCTTCCAGGTCCGCTGGCTCGGTGCTGAAACTCCGTTTCTGGACCTCCGAACCTTTGTCGTCCATGAGCTGAGGATGAAGCTTCCGGGGAGGTCTTGACCATGGCCGCGCCGCCCGCATCCACCTTCAGGGGCCGGCTGGGGCTCACTCACCGCCTCGACAGGGCGCTCCGTCCGCTTTTAACCGACGCCGGGCTGATCTGTGAGCCGCTGGGCCAGCCACCGGCTCTGGCTAATATGCCCGAAACCCGGAAACGTCTGACCGCCGTTGCGGCCAAGGCCAGCCCGGCCGTCCGGATGGTCCGCTTCACCCCCGACTTTCTCATCATTCGGCCCGGACATCCCGACGGCCCTCTGCTCGCCGACACCAAGGTGAGCGTCACCCCGCTTTTCCACGACCGTCAGGTGAGCCGGATTCGCCGCCACGCCGGACGGCCGGAGATCGGCCGCGAAGACATTGCCGAGATCGAGCGGGAGGCCTGGTACACCTACAACCGATGCTTTCCGCCAAACCGAGTGGCCCTCATCGTCGCGGCCCCCTATCACCCCCGATGCGTGGTGGCTGAATGGGTCCTTCGGGTCCGCTGCCTCTGGTGCTACGCCGGCCGGGGGCCCGACGGCCCTCGCCCCTTCCCCTGCCAGCATTGCCCGGTCTTTTCCCGGCGAGACGAAGGCTTCGGGGTCCTCGGCAACTTTTTCACCAGCGGCTCCGGCACCCCTCATACCAACATCGACCTCGGAAGCTGCCGCCCCCTGGACCGGTTCCTGGCCGACACGCTGGGGGTCACCCCCGATCCGGACCGGATGGCGGCCCTTATTGCCGAAGTCCGATCCTGGCCCATCCAGCGGCCCGCCCGGATTTCGGCCGGGCACTACGAGCGAGTCCTGGCATCGATCCGCCGGAACGCCCCGTGGGTCCGGGGTCCGGGGCCTACCCCGCCGAACGGGGTTTCTGGAAGATGAGCAGAAACTCGTGGACCTTGTTGATGCGGAAAACGTAGGGGTAGCCGAGGCATCGGAGGTTATTGTATTCCGAGCCCCGGTCCCAGATGATCAGATCGTCAAAGATGAACCCGATCTCAATCATCCGGCTTGCCAGGTCACTGTGGAGGGGGAAAAACCGCGGGCCCTTGCGGAGGTCCATGACATTGACGATGCAGTACCGGCCCGCTTCGAGGGTCTCGTAAACGGCGGTGAAAACCGCCTTTAAGGCATCCAGAAACGCCTCGTAATCAGCGATTTGGGAAAGATCCCCCCGGTTGTCGCCGTAATCCCGGATCGGCTTGGAGTCGGCGGTGCGTTTCTGAGATAAGATGTTCCAATACGGCGGAGACGTGACACAGAGCGCCACCGTCCCGGCCGGTATCACCGTGGCCATCCGGCGGGCATCCATTTCGTGGATCACCGGCTCGGGCGCATCCGCCGTGAAGAGGTCCTGCTCCCCAAGGCGGCGTCTGGCCAGAGCGATGTAGTCGGGGTTGACCTCGAATCCGATCCCGGTCTTGCCGGCCCGGCGGGCCGCCACCAGGGTCGATCCGGAGCCCATAAAGGGATCAAGCACGGTCCGGTCGTCGGAACCCGTGAAACAGGCCATGAGCCGCTCCACAAGGGCCGAGGGAAACATGGCCGGGTGCCGAAAGGACCGCTCCCCGGCGGTCTTGGGCAGATCCCGCCAGACGCTCACCGAATACCGGAGCCACTCCCGGCCGGTGAGATCGTTGGCCCGGCGTTTGGGGGGGTTGTCGGAAGCCATCGTCTTCGCGGATGATTTAAGGTTATTCGATGCCGGGCCGTCGGAATGTCCGATGACCCGGCCGGAAACGCCCTTTGGCGTCGGTATTTATAGAAAACCCGACTCGGGGAGTCAATCCCCGTGCCGAAT
>CAYNGG010000559.1:0-2560 GCA_964396575.1 uncultured Desulfobacteraceae bacterium
AGGCGATGATCACCCCGACGACGGTGATGGCGAAGAGGACGAGCGGGTAGTAGGAGGCTCGGTTGAAGAGCCGCATGGCCCCGTCGGCGGTCCGTTGATAGACCAGACGCAGGGCCGGGTAGAGGAGCAGGCCAACCCCGGCGGCTCCGGCGAGGACGGGGATCGCGGTCGGGAAGCGGGCCGGGGAGAGGAAAAAGAGGAGCGGGCTGATGAGGACCGAGGCGGTGAGGCACCCGGCGATGATTCCGATGGACCGGTTTGGGCCGAACCGGACGGGGACGGTCCGGGCTCCGAATTGCCGGTCGGCCTCGAGGTCGGTCCAGTCGTTAGGGACGTTCTGCCCGCCGATCTCCCAGAGAAAGAGCCAGGCGAAGAGGGCCAGCAGAAAGGCCGGCGGCGGGGTCGGGTCCACGGCGAAGACGGCGGCCATCGCCCCGGCACTCTTGACGACCCCGCTGACCAGGGTCCGAAGGTAGGAGACCTGGAGCAGGAGACAGTAGATCACCTCGAGGGAGGCGGCGCCCACGAAGATAAGGACGCAGACCGGGTTGAGGATGTAGGCCCCGATGACGGCCACGGCCCCCCAGCCCATGGCCCAGACCATGCCTTCGGGGTAGGAGAGGAGCCCCTGGGCCATGGGGTGGCGGACGAGGACGGCGTCGAGGTCGTCGCCCGGGGCCTCGAAGGCGCCCATCCGGGCCTTTTCCCGGTCGGTGTGGAAATCGACCACGTCGTTTAAGGCATAGACGGCGGTGTAGCCGGCAAAGACGGTGATCAGGCCGATGAGAATCACGGTGACCGGCGGAAAGCCGCCCAGGCAGAGGAGCGCGGCGAGAGCCGGCGTGGACATGTCGATGATGCCGTGGGGGGTCCGCGAGAGGGCTCCGAAGAGCTTGACGCGGCGGAGGACCTCGGCGACGGCGGTCTTGGAAATCGATAGGGTCAAAATGCAGATCCCGGTTGAAATTGAAAGGTTATCGGCCCCGTTGTCCCGAGGACGAATTGGGCGGGGTTGTAGTATCGATGGGTCGGCCTTGTCAAGCCATATCGGCCCGGCGGCCGGTGCCGGGGGGCCGCGTGGATAGGGCTTACCGGCGGCGGTTTCGCCTTCGGACCGGGCTGGTCCTGGCGGTCCTGATCCCGGCCGGCCTCGGGACCAAGTTTTATTCGGGACCGCTGGAAAGCTGGGTCCATGGCTCCCTGGGCGGGGTCCTCTATGTGGTTTTCTGGTGCCTGGTTGTCGGTGTGCTTTTGCCTCGGGTCCGGCCCGGACGGATCGCGTGGGCTGTTTTCGGGGTGACCTGCCTTCTGGAGGCGGCCCAGCTCTGGCACCCGCCGTTTTTGCAGGCGATCCGGGGGACGTTTCCGGGGGCGCTCCTTTTGGGAACCACTTTTGTCCCGTCCGACTTTCCCCATTACGCGGCCGGGGCTCTGATCGGGTGGCGGGCCGTCCGGCGTCTCCGGGGGGAGACCGTTTGATGGACACCGGCCGCCGGATCATCCACATCGACATGGATGCGTTTTACGCATCGGTGGAGCAACGGGACCGGCCCGAGCTTCTGGGCAAGCCGGTGATCGTGGGCGGCAATCCGGACGGGCGGGGCGTGGTGGCGGCCTGCTCGTATGAGGCCCGTCGGTTCGGGGTCCGGTCGGCCATGCCGGGGGCCCGGGCCCGGCGCCTTTGTCCGCAAGCGGTCTTTCTCCGGCCCCGGTTCGAGGTTTACCGGTCGGTCTCGGCCCGGATCGGGGAGATTTTCGCCGAGTACACCGACCTGGTGGAGCCGCTCTCCCTGGACGAAGCCTACCTCGACGTCACCGACGGGTGGCAACGGGCCGGATCGGCCACCCGGATCGCTCAGGAGATCCGGGCCCGAATCCGCGAGACGGTGGGGCTTACCGCCTCGGCCGGAGTCTCGTTCAACAAGTTTCTCGCCAAGGTGGCCTCGGATTACCGAAAGCCCGACGGGATCTACGTGATCCCCCCGGACCGGGCCGACGCCTTTATCGACGAGCTGCCGATCCGGAAGTTCTTCGGGGTGGGCCGGGTGACCGAAAAAAAGATGCTGGCCCTGGGCATCCGGACCGGGGCCGACCTCAGGCAGGCCGACCGGGACTGGCTCGTGGCGCGGTTCGGGAAGGCCGGGGATTATTTTTACGCCATCGCCCACGGGGAGGACCACCGGCCGGTGATCTCCCACCGGGTCCGGAAATCCGTGGGCAAGGAGACGACCCTGGCCGAAGACATCGACGACCGGGCCGCCATGATCGAGATCCTGACCGGACTGGCCGGAAAGGTTGCCGACGGCCTGGGGCGGCACCGGGTCCGGGGCCGGACGGTGACCCTCAAGGTCCGGTACGCGGATTTCACATCGGTCACCCGGAGCGTCACCCTGGACGGACCAGTGGCCGACGCCGACGAGATCCTGGCCCCCATCGGATCGCTTTTGGCCGAGACCCGGGCCGGGCGGGAAAAAGTCCGGCTCCTGGGGATCACCGTCTCCAACCTGGTTTCGGAGTCGGGCGAGGAGCCCGGCTTCCGCCAGCTTCTCCTGCCGTTCTA
>CAYNGG010000560.1:0-2546 GCA_964396575.1 uncultured Desulfobacteraceae bacterium
CGGAAGTTCCTGGAGGAGTGCTCGGCCCGGTACGAGTTCATGGCCAACGCATCCGGGGATTTCATGACCCTCATCGACCGGGGCTACGTTTACCGGGCCGCCAACCGGGCTTACTGCCAGGCCCTGGGGCGGGACCGGTCCGAGATCGTCGATCGGACGGTGGCCGATGTCTGGGGCGACCGGGACTTCCGGCACCCCATCAAGGGCTATCTCGACCGATGCTTTTCCGGCGAGACGGTTCAGTACGAGGCCACATTCGGGTTCGCCGGCGAGCAGCGGCGATATTACAGTGTTCGGTATTATCCCTACCGGGCCGACGGCGAGACGGTGACCCACGCGGTGGTGGTCTCCCATGACGTCACGCTCCGGCGCCAGGCCGAAGAGGCCCTCCGGGAAAGCGAGGAGCGGTTCCGGGGGACTTTTGATCAGGCGGCGGTGGGAATCTGTCTCACCGACCCATCCGGGCGGCTGATCCGGATGAACCGCCGGTATGCGGAGATGATGGGCTACGACCCGGAAAGCCTGAGCCGGATGACCTTCAAAGATCTCTCCCACCCCGACGATCTCGCCGAAGACCTCGGCCTGAGCGAGCAGCTTTTAAAGGGGGAGATCGAGACCTACAGCCTCGAAAAACGCTACATCCGGAGCGACGGGACCACCGTCTGGGGGGATTTGACGGTCTCACTGGTCCGGGAGCCCGATGGCAGCCCCAAATACTTCATCGCGGTGGTGGCCGACATCACCGATCGAAAGCGGATGGCCGAGGAGGCCCGGCGTCAGCGCGAGCAGCTCTATCGGGCCGACAAGATGGTCTCCCTGGGGACCCTTGTTTCCGGGGTGGCCCACGAGATCAACAACCCCAACAGCTTCATCGCCTTCAACATCCCCATTCTGAGGGATTACCTCGCCGAGCTCCTTCCCATCATTGACGCCCATGCCGCGGACCGGCCCGGCTTCGCCCCCTGCGGGATGGCCTACTCCGAGCTCCGCCGGGATCTGCTCCGGCTGATCGACAACATGGAGCACGGGTCGAGCCGGATTCATTCCATTGTCTCGGGCTTGCGTGATTTCTCCAGCAGCCGAGGGGAGTCCCGGGCCGGCTGGATGAACGTCCGGCCGGTGATCCGGAGCGTGATCGCCTTCTGCCGGGGCAAGATCTCCCGGATGGTCTCCGGGTTCGAGATCGACGTGCCCGAGACCCTGCCGCTTCTGTGGGCCGAGCCCCAGGCCCTCGAGCAGGTCCTCATCAACCTCTTGATCAACGCGGCCCAGGCCCGGGACAAGGCCGATGGTCGAGTCCGGCTTCGGGTCCGGCCCGGGGCCGAGCCCGACCACACCGCCATCGAGGTGATCGACAACGGCGTCGGCATGGACCCGGACACGGTCGCCAAGGTCTTCGACCCTTTTTTTACCACCAAGCCGGTGGGGGAAGGGACCGGTTTGGGACTCTACGTCTGTCACAACCTGGTGGAAGGAATGGGCGGCCGGATCGAGGTGGACAGCAGGCCCGGAGCGGGGAGCACCTTCCGGGTGCTGCTGGCGGAAGCGGCGGAAGAATCGCCGGAAACCGGCGGGATGCCCCATGGACCAACATCCGAGACCCTCTAAAGTGGGCACGAATCCGCCCACCCCGCCTCAGCCCTGGATCGTGATCATCTGCGGTCCCACCGGGATCGGCAAGACGTCGGTGGCGGTCGAGATCGCCTCGGCGGTCGGCGGGGAAATCATCAGCGCCGACTCGATGCAGGTCTATCGCTACATGGACATCGGGACGGCCAAGCCGACGTCCGCCGAGACCGCCCGGGTTCCCCATCACCTCATCGACGTGGCCGACCCGGACGAGCCTTTTGACGCGGCCCGGTTTCTGGATCTGGCCCGGCCGGCGATCCACCGGCTGGTCCGGGCGGGCAAGCCGGTTTTCGTGGTCGGCGGCACGGGGTTGTACATCAAAGCTCTGACCGAGGGCCTCTTTCCGGCGCCGGCATCGTCGCCCGAGGTTCGGGAGCGGCTCCGGCGGATGGCCGAGGCCGAAGGGGCGGAGGCGATCCACCGCCGGCTGGCTGACCGCGATCCGGAAACGGCGGCCCGGCTCCACGTCAACGACACCTTCCGGGTGCTCCGGGCTCTGGAGGTCTTCGAGACCACCGGCCGCCCGATCTCGGCCCTTCACCGGGACCACGACTTTTCCGACCGGCCCTACCGGACCCTGAAAATCGCCCTGTTCACCGACCGCGAGGTCCTCTACGACCGGATTGACCGCCGGGTCGATGAGATGATCGGGGCCGGGCTCCTCGAGGAGGTCTCCGGGCTTCTGGCAAAGGGCTACGGGGCCGGCCTCAAGTCGATGGGGTCCCTCGGCTACCGCCAGATGGTCGCCTATCTCAGCGGCGAGCTGACCTGGGATGAGGCGGTCCGGACGATGAAGCGCGATACCCGGCGATATGCCAAGCGGCAGCTCACCTGGTTCCGGGCAGACCCCGAGATGGTCTGGCTCCGGCCGGATGAGATCGGGGAGATCAGGGGGCGGGTGGAGGCGTTTTTGGGCC
>CAYNGG010000561.1:0-2535 GCA_964396575.1 uncultured Desulfobacteraceae bacterium
TGCGGGTCCGGCCCGATATGCGCCATTCGGCCCTGCTGGATATCCTGATCGAGTTTAAATATCTGCCTTTGGGCAAAAACCGTCTCACCGGCGGGCAGGTTCGGAAGATGAGCCGGGAGACGCTGACGGCGTTGGAGCCGGTCCGGGAAGGGCTCGACAATGCCAAAAAACAGCTTTCACAATACCGAAAAGCCCTTGCGGACATCTACGGCGCCGACTTTTTGAAATTGCGGACCTTTTCCGTGGTCTCGGTGGGATGCGAACGACTGGTCTGGCGGGAAGAGGGCTGACCGGCGGAAATCCTGTTCACGGGAAAAACGCGTTGACAAAATCAGCATCAACATATAAACGTATGTTTATGCGCTTATAAAAAAGCGCGGAACGCGATAATAACGGCCAACGTCGCCAACGGGGAAAAACGGCGACTCTTCGACAGGATTTGAATTGACCCAGGACGAGCTCCATAGCGCCGCCTTTCTGGCCAAGAGCCTGTCGGACGGCAACCGGCTGAGAATCCTGCTGCTCATCAGCGGCGGCCGGAAATCGGTATCGGCGATTGTCGAAGCCCTGGAGTTGTCTCAGCCGCTGGTGTCGCATCACCTGAAAGAGCTGAAGCGGTCCCTGATGGTCCATGTGGAGCGCGAGGGTCCGTTTGTCTATTATGAGCTGGCGGATGCCAGAATCCTGGAGGCCCTGCGGATTCTGAGCGACGTGGCCGCGGATCTTCTGGCTGGCGCAAAGCGGTTTTAAACGCATAAGGGGAGTGGATCAGTCGTATGGACAAGCTTTTGGAATGGGCATCCCGGATGGCCCCCGAAGCGGCCCTGTCGGAAATCACCGGGGTCCTGGGGCGTCTTTTACAGGACCTCGACCCCGACGCACGCGAACAGTTTCTGATGAACCTGATCGGGCAATCCGAAGGCGACAAAATTTCCGGTATGGTCCATTTGTGACTGGCCGAGTGCATGGGCGAAGGTGTCGACCCCACGCGGATGTGTCAGAGCCTGGTGGATAAAGTCTCTCGGTCCGAGCAGCTTTTGGCGATCGCCGAGTCCGACGTGCTGGCGCTGTTCGAGGACTGGCTGGATGAGCTGGAGGCGGAGACGGAGGCGTTGATCAAAGCCCACGGCCCGTTGGATGAGGAGTCACTGGCTAAGAAGCTCGGCGTGTCCCGGAGAGGAGCCACGTTCCTGTTGTCCAAGCTCAAAAGAACGGGGACGCGGGGCAGTTGAGCAATGCGCAAGCTTGATGAGATTTCCGCGGCCAGAAAAACGCTTGAGCTCCCGGAGACGGCGACCATTGCCTCCATCAAGTCAAATTACCGGAGGATGCTGGCCAGGTGGCATCCGGACCAGTGCGAAGAGAATCCGGAAGTATGTGCCGAAATGACCCGCAAGATCATTTCGGCCCATGAAACGATCATGGACTATATCCATCACTATCAATACGATTTTTCGGAGGAAACGGTAAAACGGCATCTATCGCCCGAGGACTGGTGGTTTGAGCGCTTTGGCGAAGATCCGTTGTGGGGAAAGCGCACCAACCGGTAGAGATCGGCATTTGACCATTAAGTTGTTTTAAACCGGCGGCAACGGGAGGGACCATGACGCAATTGACGATGATAGTCGGATCGCCGCCTTACGGCGGCCAGGATGCGGACACCGTGCTGGGGATTGCTCGGGCGGCCCTGGACAAAGGCCACCGGGTGACGATAGTCGGCTCCGGCGACGGGACCTATGGATTTTTAAAAGGTCAGCGGGCATCAGGCGCGCCCAACGCGGAAAAGGGGTTTACCGACCTGATTGCCAGGGGCGCCCGGATCGACCTCTGAGGCACCTGCTTCAGCTTCCGCGGTCCGCGGAAGGACCAGTTTATTGACGGGGCCTCGCCCGGCACCCTTAAAAGCCTGTTTCAAATTCTGGAAGGGACTGACATTGTGCTCAGCGTCGGTCCGTAGGAGGATGGTCTCATGACAAAGGATATTCTGGTGATGATCCGGCGCGGCCCTTATGCCGACTTTCAGGCGGCCGAGGGCCTCAGACACGTCAATGGCTCTATTTCCTTGGGGTTCCGGCCCATCGTAGCCCTGGTGGATGACGGCGTTTATCTGGCCATGGCGAATCAGAGCCCCGGGCAGAGCCCCTGGCTGTCGCTGGGGGACACCCTTGAGGAGATCGTGGCGCGCGGGCTTTACGAAAAGAAGGACGCGCCGGCTGAATTCTATGTTGAAAAGGAGTCCCTGGATGCACGCGGGCTTGATCCGGACCATCTGGTCGAGGACCTGGAGCCCGTCAGTCATGAGAAAATCTCGGCGCTCTTGGCCGCCAACCGGCTCCAGCTCATATTCTAGGGGGAAATTATGAAAGTCGTCATTTTGGTAAAAAGCGGGCCATCCACGGACGACGCCGGCCGAGCCCTGCAAACGGCCGACGACATGCTGGCCGAAGGCCATGCCGTGAGTGTGTATCTGTTGCAGGAGGCGACGCGGTTCTGTCAGCCTCGAAATAATTGCCCCAATACCGCCAGGTTTGGGGA
>CAYNGG010000562.1:0-2532 GCA_964396575.1 uncultured Desulfobacteraceae bacterium
CAACCATGGCGGAACCCATTCCTTACAAGCTGGATAACGGAGATATTGTTTACATCGAGGTCGAGGATAGGCCCGGAGGCGGCGGCATGCAACAGGCCGGGCGAACCGGCGAGGAAGCGAAAAAGGCGGCTGAGCGCCTGTCCGAGTCGTTGAAGCACGTCAAGCCGGCGGCGGAAACGGTGCTCAACGCCTTCAAGGGGATGAACACACCGGACGAGATCGGGATGGAATTCGGCGTCAAGTTCAGCGGCAAGGTGGGGGTCATGCTGGCCTCAGTGGACAGCGAAGCCACTTTCAAGGTCTCGCTGAAGTGGACCAACAGCCGGAAAGCGCCGGAGGCGTCCCCAAGCCCCGGGGTCGAAACGGCGCAACCGGACGGGCAGCCATCCGGGCGGGGCCGGGCATGACGGTATTCGATCCGTCCCAATCCGTTGTTTTGATTTTAAAGCCGGACGGCACGCCGGAGGGGGCCGGGTTCCTCATATCCCCGCGATATGTGATGACCTGCGCGCATGTCTTCGACGTGGCGGTGGATGGAAGGGGAAGCATCTCCGTCCAATTTCCGCTGCTGGACGGCGCGGTGACGGTTCCCTGCCGTTTGAAGCGCCGTTATCCGCCGTCCAAAACGCCTCTGGTGGGCGTAATCGACGACGTGGCGGTCCTGGAGATCGAGGCCGGAGGCCGGTTGCCGTCAAAGGCCCGGCCATCGCGCTGGTCACTGCTTCCGGATGCGGAGATGGCCGGGCGGGCCGTGGAAATGTACGGGTTCCCCGAGGACATGCGCCGGGACCATTGGGTGGGCGGCACGGTGAGCCGTCGGGTTTCGGGGGGGCGGATCCAGATCGACCACAAAGCCGGGGGCCGCACCGTTGTCCGGGGATTCAGCGGCACCATGGTCTGGGACCGGGCGGGTGAATCGCTCCTGGGAATGGTGGCCGATGTTTACAAAGATGACAAGGGCGAGGTAACGGCGTCGTACATGATTCCGGCGGGGGTGATCCGGCGGGTGTGGGATGCGGTGACGGGCGTCGGGGTTCCGCCCCTGCTTTGCTATCGCGTGGACCGGCGGGATCAGGTGGCCGGGCTGAGACGGCGGGTGGACGCGCACGACGGCGGGCCGATTGTGTGCGCCCTTCACGGGGACGAGGGGCAGTGTCATGAGGCGCTTTTAAAATGCATTGAGCATCACTATTGGCGAAAGGACATTCAGAAAGCCCCGCCCACGGCGGCGGGGCCGAAGCGCATCCCCCTGAGATGGCCCCGAGGACGGGACCGTCGGTTCGATGAATTCCAGGCCGAGCTGCTGGGGCAGCTCTGCAACGCGGTCAATGAGCCGGATTCCAGCGATCCCGCCCTGGTTGGGACCGTGTTCAACCGGAAGACGGCCGACCGGCCGGTTCTGGTCCACACCTGGATTTCATCCGAGGATTGGGATGAGCGGGGGGAAGCGCCGTTGTTGTCCCATTTCGCCGGGTTCTGGGACCAATGGCCCGCCCGCAATCGGAAAAGCCCCCTCGTGGCCTGTTTGTGCGTGATTTATATGAATGAGCCGGTGGGTGACCGACCGCGACGGTCCTTTTTTCAGCGGCTGTTTGACCGCCGACCGGATATGGCGCGGATCAACCGGCAAATCCGAAGGACGCTGTCCGCCAGAGCCCTGGCCCTTCCCGAGCTCATGGGCATCCGGCGGACCGATGCGTGGGCATGGGCGGAGGAGCCGGAGATCCGGGATATCTGTCGCGCCAACGGGATCGACGCCCGGGAAACCGTCGGGAAGATTTTCGAGGCGGCGGCCGGCCGTCTGGTGGACAACCGGTTGCCGTTAGACGATCTGGCAAAACAACTTGACCGGGCGTTTCCCATCAGGACGGATTGAGCCGCACCGGCCGGGACCCTGGACCCGGTATCCATGGGTTTCGCCGGGGCGTCCGGAGGGATGGATTGAAACGCGAAAAGGAGTGTGTGATGGCTTTTCCCTATTTCACCGGGAAGCGGTCCGAACGTCGGGCCGACGGGTGGAAGGATATCCCACCGCCCGGGTATGGCGCCGAGACCCGGCCCGAATACTATGACGCGGACCCGGAGCTGGTGGATGCGGTCAACGTGGCCCTGCTCATGGGCAAGCCGCTGCTGCTGACCGGCGAGCCCGGCACCGGCAAGACCCAGCTCGCCCATCGTCTGGCCTGGGAGCTGGGCTTTGATACGCCGCTGACCTTCGAGACCAAATCCAACAGCGCGGCACGGGACCTGTTTTACACCTACAACGTCCTGAGCCGGTTTTATGACGCTCAATGCAACAAACCGGGTGAGGACCGGGGATACATTACCTACCATGCGTTGGGGCTGGCCATCCTCCTGGCCAATTCGCCGGAGACGGTGGAAGTCCTGTTGCCGGACGATTTTTCGCACACCGGCCCCCGTCGGTCGGTGGTCCTCATCGACGAGATCGACAAGGCCCCCCGGGACTTTCCCAATGACATTTTAAACGAGATCGAGCAGATGTACTTCCGGATTCCGGAGCTGGGGAACCGG
>CAYNGG010000563.1:0-2530 GCA_964396575.1 uncultured Desulfobacteraceae bacterium
CCTCAGTCCTCAGTCCTCAGTCCTCAGTCCTCATTCTTGGGTCATCATTTGGATGGTTGCGGGCTTCCGATCCGGTCGAAGGCCCTTCTGACATTTTGGAAAACCGCTTCGGTGACATCGACGCCGATCTTTTCAGCGGTTTCCAGGTTGATCGCGATCTTTTTCGGCGTCTCGAAGGTCATGTCCAGGTCCCGGGGCCTGGCGCCATTGAAAATCCGGGCAATGGCCGTCGCGTGAAACCGGCCGATGGTCTCCGGTTCCGCCGGAGAAAGGCTCATTAGAAACCCCATGGCCACCTCATCCGCCCCGGCCTGGGAAAAGGTCGGAACCCGATGGTCGATGGCGATCCGGGCCAGAGTGGGGACGGTCTCCGGATTAACCCCCATGTGGCGGGAAACATACAAGGCATCAGTCGTTTTGACAAGCTTCCGAAAGCACGCGATGACATCTCTCTCCGCGACCCGGACATCCTCGACGCCAAGGGTAATCCGGCAGGAGACCACTTTAAAATCCAGATCCCCGGCCATCTTGTACACCGTATCAACGGCCGCGTAAGTCCGCCCGCTGTCGGTGTTCTCGTAAACGATGCCAAGGGTCTCAAATCCGACGATGTTGTGGAACATCTCGAGCTGAAGCTCATAGCGTCGGGGATCCACTCTCGCGTGAATGTGAACCAATCCAGTGCTTTGCCGGCTTTCAACGACACCAGAGCCGATCGGATCACTGATCGACGCGGCGACGACCGGGGTGTGGTGCCGATCGGTAGCGAGGTCCCGGCCGGCCCAGGTGCCCGCGGCGATGATCAGATCAATGTCGCCCTTCTCCTTCAGTCGCGTAATGATCCGAGCCCTTAGAAGCTTACGACCTTGCTTGTCCCACTTCGCCGAATAAAAGGCGTCCTGGACGAATTCGAGGTAGTCGCCGGTCGCCGACCGGGAGAGCCATTCCCAGCGGTCCCGGTTGGATGCGATTGACGCCAGCCGGGGAGCCGGCTCCATCCACCCAAGCTCGGCCAGGCCATTGACAATGGCGATAAAGGATTCCTGATAATTACCATACGGCCCGCCTTCGTAGTACCCAATCCGCCATTTCGCGCCATCCCGGGGCACCGGATCCGTGGAAAAGTGATCCGGCTCCGATGCCGGGGCAATTCCAGACAAAAGTCCGATAGCTACCAGGGACAAAAATAATCGCATTCCAAATACCCCTTCCTTCCATTGCGCCCGGCGGCGGCGCTATTCGGGCACCCCAATGGTCTCGTAAACCTCATCCACCTGCTTTAAAATGGCGGCGGTGATCTCGAGGCCGAGGAGCTCGGCGGTTTGGAGGTTGATCGCGATCTTGGGCGGCGATTCATAAATCTGACCGATTTGCCGGGGCTTGACGCCATTGAGCACCTTGGCGATGGTTTGAGCCGAAAAGAGGCCGGGAAGATTGAAATCTATTGCGGAAATGCTCATCAAAAAGCCGGCCTTAACCTCGCCGGCACCCGTCTGGGAGAAGGTCGGAATCCCGTTTTCATAGGCGATTTTGGCCAGATCCGGAATCGTATCCCGGTTGATGCCGCTGTGGGGCACCACGTAAATGGCTTCGGCGGTTTTCGCGAGCTTTCGGAAACCGTCCCGGACCCCGGCCTCATCGGCGCCCAGATCGCCGGATTCGCTTTCCACAAAGCAGGGAACCACGGTAAACTTTCGTTCCGCCGCGACGGTCTCCACTTCTTCAACCGCGGCAATGCTCCGTCCCTCCACGGAATCCTCGTAAACGATCCCCAGGGAAGAAAAGCCGATCAGATCGTGAAATACCGACACCTGCCGCTGATACCGGTAAGGGTTCACCCGGGCGTGGACGTGATCGTATCCGGAATCCGAAACCCCCTTGATGATGCCCGCGCTGACGGGGTTGTTCGTGGACACCACAATGGTGGGGGTATCGTGCCGGTCGTTGGCGAGGTCCCGGCCGGCCCAGGTGCCGGAGGCAATCACGAGATCGATATCCCCGGCCTTGCCGAGTCGATCGATGAGCCGGGTTGAAACCTCCCGCCGGCGCTTCTCATCCCATCCGGCGCTGTAATGGCCGTCTTCCAGAAAGCGGAGATAGGGGCTCCGCACGGTGTCGGCGAGCCATCGCCAGACGTCATCGGTGGTTTCACCGGCCAATGGGGGCAGCTCGGCCCGCTCCAGCCATCCCAGCTCCATCAGGCCATTGGCGATCCCAATGAGATATTTCCGGTAGTCAAGGTAAGCTCCTCCCTCGTAATAGGCGATCCGCCATTTTTCGCCTCCATTGTCAACAGGCGTTGTGGAAAAAGGCTCCGGACCGGCGGCCAACGTGCTGGTACACATTATGACAGTGGCCAGCAGCAGGCTCCCCATCCATCCGCTAAGCTTTTTCATGACACTAAACTCCTTTGAAACCAATTCGTAATTCGTAATTCGTAATTCATAATTCATAATTCATAAGTTGTTGCCGATCCAACACATCCGAATCACTCGGATGCCGGAATCGCCTCGAAGACCTCATCCGCCTG
>CAYNGG010000564.1:0-2525 GCA_964396575.1 uncultured Desulfobacteraceae bacterium
GATGAATCCCCAATCCCCGGTTCATGAATTTATACTGGCATTATTCTGGCTTTAGTCTGGGTTTATTTTCAAGCGAATTAACATTACGATCATCCCCACGGCCAATTGGAGCTGATTGGCCCTTTTGAGAGGCACATTAACGGGAGGACCCGTCAACCAAATTTCAAAAGGAGGAGGGGGGAAGATGGCCAAATTGATGATCATCGACGACACGGACGGCACGGTGGACGACGTGGCGGACAAGCTTTGTCAACTGGGCCACGAGGTGGAGATCCAGGGGCCGAGTGAGGCTCTGGATGGCGGCATCACCAGCAGCGGGGTGGATGCCGTCCTGCTGAACATGGGATTGAAGGAGACGACCGGGTGGAATGTGCTGACGCTCATGAAAATCCAGAATCCCGAGATCCCGGTCTGCTTCATTTTCCATCAGGCATCCGACCTCCATGACGAACGGCTCCATCTGGTGGACTGTATCATCAATAGGGCGGAGCTTGAGCTGCCGGAGCTCGTTGAGATGACCCGGATTTTGCTCCAACGGATATTCCGCATGAAATATACAGGCGCGGATGCGGCATCGGCGGATATCGATCCTCCCCGGCCGACGACCATCGGCGGCGAGGAGGCGGTCGCATGAGCGGGGCCAACATTCTCTATGTGGACGACGAGCGGCCCATGGTGATCATGTCGAAGCTGTTGATGCGGAGTTTGGGCCACGAGTGCGAAGCCCTGGACAGCCCGGTCGAGGCCGTTGATCATTTCCAGGCGGCGCCGAATGACTATGACCTGGTGATCACGGATTTTTCCATGCCGGAAATGAATGGCAACGAGCTGGCCAGGCGGCTGATGGAGATCCGGCCGGAAATTCCCGTTATTGTGCTCACCGGCTCACCGGACCCAGTTGACCGGCGGGAAGCATATCGGCTGGGCGTGCGGGCTTATCTGGAGAAACCGGTGCATCGGTCGCGTCTGGGGGATGTGATCAATGATGTCCTGGCCAACCGCGCTGCCGAAGACGCCGCCCCGGCCTATGCGTTCGGGGCCGGGGCGTGACCCGATTGCTCCGCATGAGATATGCCGCGGTCGGCGTCGCTAAGGGTCGAATCACGCCATGGCGCAGCAGAACAAAAATACCGCAACACGCTCCATTTTTATGGACTTGACGAATCCGCCAACCGTGTCAAGAATGTTATGGAGACGGGGTCATCTTAAACCCGAAGGGCATTCGGCCCTGTGGCGGGAAAGGAATGGATCAGACTGATGAAATCCGAATTGTTTACGCCGAGCGGGGAGCCGGTGCTGACCGCCGCGGTTCAGGAGCTGTCTTTTCTTCGAGCCATCGAAGCGGCCATGCCCCAGGGAGTCTTCGTCATCGACGCGGATGGTCGGCTCATTTATGTCAATTCCGCCTTTCGCCGAATGGTGGGGTGGGACCGAAAGACGCTGGTGGGGCAAACGCCCCCTTATCCCTTCTGGCCGCCGGAACGGGAGACGGAATGGCGGAACATCATACGACTTCATATCGAGGGCAAGGTCTCCGCCGGCAGTCACGAGGTGCTGGTCCGCCGCCGGACCGGCGACGCCTTCTGGGCCGCGTTGTGCAGCAGTCCATTGGATGGAGCGGTAGGGGTTCCCGAGGGGCGGCTCTTCTCCCTGTTTGACATCACGGTCCGAAAGCAGATCGAGGACGAGCTCAGGTCAACGGAGGCGGAACGCCGGGCCCTCTATCAGCTTATGGTAAACGCGCAGGACCGGGAGCGTCGCCGGATCGCCTCCGAGCTTCATGACAGCATCGGGTCCGGGCTGACCGCCGTCAAGGTCGCTCTGGAAAAGAAGCTCATGGAGCCGTCCTATGACCCCGAAAACGGGACCTCCATTGAAAAGATCACCGAAATGGTCCGGGCACTCGCGGATGACAACCGGCGGATCAGCCGGAACCTCCACCCTTCCATCATTGACGATGTGGGGGTCTGCGCGGCCCTCAAAGCCCTTTGCCGGGAAAACGGCGAGCTTTATTCCGAAGTGACCATTGACCTGTCGGTGGACCCGCCGGAGTCGGCGATCCCCCATGAGCGGAAGCTGGTCATTTACCGGATCGCCCAGGAAGCCCTCAACAACGCGCTGAAATACAGCGGCGCCGATCGCATCGAGGTCCGCCTCGAACAGTCGTCCGCCGGAATGGTTCTGACCATTTCGGATAACGGCGGCGGTATGGACGATTCAGACGCCGACAGCACCGACCTGTTTGCCGGCGGCGCCGGACTGAAGAACCTGAGAGAGCGGACCCGCCTTTCGGGTGGGTGCTTCGACATCGAATCCTCGCCTGACAACGGAACGGCGGTCCGGGCCGTCTGGGCCGCTGAAGCATCGGCGGCATCCACGGAAATGGTACAAGGAAGACGGGATCTGTTTCCCGACGGAGGCTTTGAAGCCAGCAATTGAGGTTTTCATCCCTGGCCTGGGGCTCCTTTAGGGGCTGAGCTTTACACATACAGGACACCGGCTGGAGAACCAGGGCGGCCGCAAGG
>CAYNGG010000565.1:0-2507 GCA_964396575.1 uncultured Desulfobacteraceae bacterium
ATCGACAACGGTGCCGGTCAGAAGCCATAAGGACAGTAATCCGATGAACACTCGGCTTGGACATAACATGGGGATGATCTCCAGACGGTATCGGCGTGGTTTTAAGAACGCCATTGGCCTGCTGATTGCCGTCTCGCTGGCCTGGGGGCTCTGTGCCTGCTCGATCAAAGGGACCATCCCCGGATACCCCGGCGGCGGCCGAACCTGGCGGCCGGCACCCTCACCAGACCAAGGCGATGCAAAATGCCCGGTCCCTAAAGGCCCGGACGCCTCGTTTTATGCCCGGCTTTCCCGCCAGTGGGAGATCTGTTTCGATGGCTCGGAAAACCAGCGGCTGCTCCATGCCGTCGATGGATGGCTCGGGACCCCTTACCTTTGGGGGGGATGCAGCCGGCGGGGGGTGGACTGTTCCTGTCTCGTCCGGACCATCTACCGGGATGTTTACGGCCTCGCCATCAGCCGGACGTCGGCGGCCATTTTCGAAAAGGACCTGAAGCGGATCGATCGGTCCGATCTCCGTGAGGGCGACATCCTCTGTTTTCGGACCTCCGGGCAGACCATATCCCACATCGGGATTTATCTCAAGGACGATCAGTTCGTCCACGCCAGCCAGAGCAGCGGGGTCCGGATCAGCAGTCTCCGAAAGCCTTACTATCGCAAACGGTTCATTGCCGCCGGGCGGGTTCACCACGCCGCCCGGATCAGCCGGTCGGCTGACGCCCCGGCCCGGATGGACAACCTGGCCAGTGCCCGAATTGAGAATAGTGGATTGTGATTCGCCGATTGCGGCGTCACCGCAAGCCCTCTAATACCATGACGCAACAGCCGCTATGACAACCCCCTGTTCATTATCCACCACCCACTATCAACGGACACTCTTTTTGACACCATGACAAATTTACCCGTATTCCGGATAAACCGCTATGCCGCCGTCCTTTCCGGCGGTGTGGGGGGATCGCTTTTCCGGGTTGGCCTGCTTATCGCGGTTATCTGTCTGGCGGGCGCCTGCGCGCCGGCGCGGACGGCGCCCGTCGTCAGTCCGGAACCCCTGTTTTGCCCGGTCAATGCTGACGACCCCCTGATCCCGGTGGATTACCGGGCTCAGTCCCGTCTCCCGACACCCCCCCCGCCGATCGAGTTGGAACCCGATCCCGATCCCGTCGAGGAAGCGCCGGACGGCCCGCTGATCGATCCGGCGCTTGCCAACCGGCTCTCCATCATGGCCGAGGCCCTTAAATTTTATGCGGCCTACTCGCACCGGCTGGGAATTCCATTGGACGGCACCGAGGACCAGGAGTTGATCCTGGCGGTGGACGAATGGCTCGGGACCCGATACCGCTGGGGGGGATGCTCCAAGGCCGGGGTGGACTGCTCCTGTCTGGTCCGGACTATCTACCGGGAAGTTTACGGTATCTACCTGCGGCGGACCTCCTATGGGATGTTCTACGAGGACCTTACGCCGGTGCCCAACGAAGCCCTCCGTGAGGGCGACATCCTTGCCTTTAAAATCCGTCGGAACCGGATCTCCCACGTGGGGATCTACCTCAAGGACGGCCGGTTCGTCCACGCCAGCCGGACGGACGGGGTGACCATCAGCAACTTATCGGACCCGTATTACCAGAGGCGATTTCATTCGGGGGGACGAGTGATCGGAGGCACCCGGATGAGCTTTTTAGGACGGCAATCAAACGGCGATCAACAGGACTGACCCGAACCCACCGGAGGCCCCATGACTCAGATTCCCCCATCCGATTTCACCCCGCTCGACCAGCCCAATGTCACCCGTTTTCTCTTTCATCCCCGGCCGGCCTACGGCATGGTCAGCGCGGGGATCGGGCTGGACATTCCGGTGGCTGACGGCGTGCGCGTGGCCGGGCGGTTTCACGCGGCGGGCAAGGATCGGCCCACCATCCTCTTTTTCCACGGAAACGGGGAGATCGTTGACGATTACGACGGCCTCGGGCCGATCTACACCGGGATGGGGGTCAATTTTCTGCCCGTGGATTATCGGGGATACGGCCGGTCAACGGGGGAGCCCAGCGTCTCGGCGATGATGGCCGACTGTCATCGGATTCTGGCTTATGTTAACGATTGGATGGCCCAGCGGAATTACACCGGTCCCCTGGCGGTCATGGGCCGTTCCCTGGGGAGCGCCTCGGCCCTCGAGCTGGCCCATCATCACCCCGACCATCTGGCCGGTCTGATCATCGAAAGCGGATTTGCCTACGCCGACCCGCTGCTCCGGCTGCTGGGCGTCGATCCGGCCGCCATCGGGTTCCGGGAGTCTGAGGGGTTCCAGCACCTCGACAAGGTCCGTCGCTATGCGGGGCCGCTATTGATCATCCACGCCGAGTGGGACCAGATCATTCCGCATAGCGACGGCCAGGCCCTCTACGATGCCGCCACCACAGCCGACAAAACCATGGTAACCGTGCCCGGCGCCGGTCACAACGATGTCCTGCCCCGGGGGTTCGCGGAATACATGAATGCCATCAAAACCTTGGTGG